>PANR01000012.1 GCA_002707695.1 Legionellaceae bacterium | reverse complement strand
TACCATGCTGATGGGTAAAAAATTGATTTGAGCTAAATAATCTTTTGATAAATGATCTTTGGGAACGGGAATCCCAGACAGCGGATCAGAGCACTCGGGTTGATACTCACAACCAGCAAAAAAAATGACAGGCAATTGCTCTCCAGCCTCTCTCATGCTAATAGCACGCTTTAGTCCAAGTGGTAGGCAAATTGCTTGAGACTTTTTGTCAAAACTTAAACTTTTAACCAAATTGGCCAGCAATCTCAATTGATTTCTTTGATCATCGATTCGCTTAGGATAAGGTTGTTTTTTACGATATGTTTGTCTTAAATAGCTATCATAATCCTCAAAATATTTTTTGATCATGCCATAACATTCGCCAGTAAACGTCATCAATGACTCAGGCGTGATGTGTTGATAAATATTTAGCAATATATCTTCAAACATAGCAACAAGCATTGCCGCTTGATCTTCTCTGTCAGTCTCATAATTATAAAGAAAATTGAAAATATACAGCAACCACACTAGAACTTTTCCCTCGTGCAGCAGCGACCATAATTGTTGTGCGTTTTCTCGATAATGTTGTAAAAATTCATCGACTCGTTTTTGTTGAGCCACTTCTTCGGCTGCATCAACATCAGGTGCGGCGCTGGCCTCTGCAGCTGACGCACTTGATTCATCAGGTTTTGGCGCCGATGCTTCCAGCTCTCTAGCCTTCATGATTTCTCTAATTTGCCCATGAAATACCCTGCTGATTTCGACATACTGATCAATTTTACTTGATCGCTCATGCGGCTTGTCGCCCTGAAATGCTTTAAGTATGCCAAGCACATGATCAAACAATTCAAACAACTCAAGCAACTCTTTTAAAAGAATTTCCCCTTCAGTTAAATCAGTGGCCTTCGCTATTTTTGCTAGACGGGGTTGCACTTCTTTTGAAATGCCATCAAGAAACCGCATGGCTTGACGGCCCAAATTTACCGATAATCGTCTGACTGCGTCCAAATTATTCTTCAGAACTTTCTCTGTCACCTGCGCATACAGAAGGTCTAACTCTGTTGATTGTCGACAAAAATCATCAAGCAATTTATCAAATGGTGATTGGGGTGCAGCAGCTGCACCCGCTTCTTCGACAGGCTGATCAGCCTCAGCTGGCGGCTGTGCAGGTGGTTTTGCTTTTCTCTTATTTTTATATTTTTTGTTTTTAGAACCCATGCTATTCTCCAATATTAATTAGGTCTTGGCTGCCAGCTCCCCGCTGCACCATGTGGCGCTGGGTGAACAGGCGGAAACATCATAAAAACAGGTGGTGGGGCTGGGTGAAGCACGCCATCGATAGCTTGTAACTGTGAGGCAAGCCCCGCGTTTGCTTGTTGTAAACTAGCATTTGTATGATGCAATCGAGCATTTTCACCGCGTAATCGAGCATTTTCCCGCGCCAGCGCATGCATTTGCTGTAACATCCAATAATTAACATGTGCATGATGTGCCGCATCTTGTCGAGCAATTTCTGCATCTCTGCGGCATAACTCTGGTAGCATCGTTCTAAGCTGGGCTGTCATTGCTTCGTTAAAAGCTGCATCGCTTGCTGCTGCCGGCACTTGAGGCTCAACATCAGTATCAGGGTCAGAAGACGGGTAACTATCTGAAGAATCGTCAGGTGTAACTGTCGCCCGAGAAGAATGACCATCGCCAGGGCTTGCACTTAAGGAAAGCGATGACTCAGTGTCTTCATCACCAACTGCTGTAAAATAGCCATGAAACTTTTCTTTTATTGCCTGATTGCCATAACGCTTTAAATATTTATCAACATCTTCTCGCTCTTGATCACCTTGATATTGAAGCAAAATAAGTGCTCGCACGAGCTTATCAACGCCCTGCTCATATTCAGAATGTGAACCATATTTCACACACCATTTCACTATTTTTGGCAATATAGCTAACAAGCGATGAGCATTAAGCCTTTCAGGCAACGGTTCATCAAAGTAGCCAGCCATCATTTGTAATGCTTCACGATGTATTGCTCTATCGGCAGATTGATCGAGAAACAAATCGATTCCTTTACTAAGCAGGTTGAGTTTTTCCATCTGCTCAGCTTTACGTTGCGCGTCAACTTCTCTGAAAAGCTCTGCAAGTGAACTTGCAACCGCGCCCTCAACTACCGCTTGCTGCGCACGTTCTTGTTGGCTTCCAGCCTCAACAAGAGCCGCTCGCCGTGCACGCTCTTCTTGTTCGCTGATTAGTTTATCAACCACTGTAGTTGTCGCGCTTTTAACAACCTGTTGGGCCAACTGAGCAGCCGTATTATTGACATACTTAGCCTGATCTTTTCCACATACAACAGCTTTTTGAACTAATGGATCAACAATTGCACCGACTTTTTTGCTGACTTCTTCGCTCTGAGATACATGCTGCTGGCAGAGAGCAATTAATCGACTTAATTTATCGTGATGTGACTGATCGAATGTCTCAACTGCATTTCTTAGCAACATCGAAAATGAAAATACTGAAACAAAATCATTTGTCGCCAGATAGAGCTTTATCACGGCTTCAGCCAACAAAATGGCGATTGATGGTTCAGAACCAATAATTGTCAAAAATAATGTTTCAAGCTTCTGCGCCGCCCATGCCGCCTTTCCTTTTTTAGGCGCTGGCAATACAACACTCTCATTAAAGCAGGATACCAGCATGTTTACGGCTTGTTGATAATGCGGTTGATGACCACCATCAGATGCCAGCAATGTTAAACCTTCTGTCACTGATGATAAAAATTTGCAAGACAACTCAACGGAGTCATTGTCTTCCTTATCTTTGATCAGCTCCTCAATTTCTTCATCTGCAACATTGATCGATACTTCTCGCCAATACTTGGCACCTTTGAGCAACACAGAGATGGGGCGGTTCTTTGCATGCTTTAATATATCTCGCAAATACCCAGCACTAAAGCCCACCGAAACCTCAGCTGATAATAATGAATCAACCGTCGCTTCATTATAGGTGTAAACGCTGCGATAAACGCGATAAGAAAACAATGTGTCTTGATCAGGCAACACTGACGGACCAATTTGATAGGCTTTTCCACCTTGAGTAGCAAATTTGGGCCCATCACGAAACTGTTTTTCTACAGGCTGACCTCTGAGAGGAACCAAACTGCAATAATTGCAGAGACTACCATCAATTATTTTTCCAGCCAGTGGCAAACGCTCAATCATTTCATTCACATCATGGCTATACTCACGGGCAAGCGCTTGATGTGCAGGGCCGGTTGTATCTAATGTTAACAAGCGCTCTAGTTCATCACGCATAGCTTTACACTCTTGCATGCAAACCGCTTTTAATGATTCAAATTTCTCAGGCACAAGTGTGCTTGCGCCTTTGTAGGCTGTATATTTTATAAGATCAATCGCAAAGCGAGCGTAAACTAAAAAATAATCCACATAAGTAGCGGGCCCAAGCTCAGAAAGTCTGGATTTTTTTCTCATTGCAGCAAAAACTGCTTTGCTGTCTTGATTTTTTTCTGAACTGAGCTCTTCAAAAAGCCCTTGGCAATAGAAGAAGCGTTGTTCGAGCGACGTTGGTTCAACGCCCAGAAAACCGCACCCTTCTGTTTGGGTTAACGACTTAAACAAGTTTTCTGACAAATACTCGCGCCCGCTAAAATAAATCACTTTATAAGAAAGCCCAAGACGTTTCAGCTCACCAAAAATGATGGGCACGCCAATGCGGTGCGTTGTTTCGTCATAACGAAAACCCTCTGCTGCTTTTGCAAGTTGATCAATGCGGCCAAGCACAGATGGATGAAGATTTGCTCGCGCAAACAACGCATGATGAATTTTAATATATTGCGCATATCGCTTGGAAAAATCAGATAGGGTTTCTGGCGTAGTGTGATGATAAGCACGACTCATCATATAAAACATCATTTCATAAAATGCGGCTGCTTGCTCATTGATTGATTGAGGCTTTTTCTCGCCCCAAAATGCTTTAATCGCTTCAAACCAGCTGTTAACCCCTTCTGCTTTTAAGCGCGCCAGTATCGTATCCAGCGTAGATAAATGTATTTTGAAAAACAAAACCCCAGGCTGAAAAGTAACGATCCTCTCCTTAGACTGCTGTAGTTGGCCTCGGTGCATCGCTAGAAAAGCTTGCATGTCCGGCAAATCTGCCCATGCACCATCCGCAACCACATTGAGAACTTCTACATACCGACTAAATAAATGTTCAAACTGCCTAAATAAATCATAAGCCCCATCTAGCTCGCTCTCATGCTGTATGTTTGTTGAGCTGAATGTTTTTATACAATCATCAATCGCCGAAGCAATGGTATTGATAAGCTCGTCAGCAGCTTCAATGCGTGCTGCCACCATATTAACAACAGTCTTGTTTTCCAGCGCTGCTAGTTCCTTTCGCAGCTGTGAGAATTGATTTGTGATGGTGTCAACCAGGCTGGCTTGGCTACCTGTAGGCTTAACTGCAGCCTTTTTTCTGCGCGACTTCGGCATATTATGCTCCGTTATTTTTATTATTTTTGTCGGACTTGCCTGGTATTCTAGGCTAGGCCAATTTACCTTTATTATTGAACGGCCAAAATACACCCAAAAGCTTAAGGAAACCTTAAGACAATGCTAAATATGAACAAGGAGATGTAATGTACTGGTACGCCAGCACATTATGCTGCCGCCAATATTTTCTTCAACCAACCTGAAATATCAATGACTTCCTGCATGCAGACCTCATGCGCCATAGGGTAGGTTTTCCACTCAACAGGATAATGATGGTGCGCCAAGTATTGCAGCGATAATTCAGCAATTTCCAAGTTAAGGACCATATCGTGCGTGCCATGCACCATCATGATAGGTAACTGCCGATTTGCATCGCTGGCATTGGCCAGCAAATCTTCGGCAATGGGCAAATACGTCGAAAGCGCCAAAACACCCCCCAAACGTTTTGGATGGGTTAATGCGGTTGCCAACGCCACCGCGCCGCCTTGTGAAAAACCCGCTAAGATAATTTTTTCATACGGCACGCCTGTTGATTGATGCTCGTGTTCGATGAGTTGATTCACCAAACTCACGGCCTGAAGTACGCCTGCTTTATCTTGCTGCGCATCGCGGTGCAAACCAAAAATGTCATACCACGCCGGCATGTTCATACCCATATTCAACGTGACTGGCCGCTCGGGAACATGCGGAAAAACAAACTTAACACCCATTTCATCTGGCAATTTTAATTGCGGGATAATAGGCACAAAATCATGACCACTTGCACCCAAACCATGCAGCCAAATAACAACTGATTTGACTTGAGTATTGGGTACAATAGTTTCTGATGACAACAAGGTATTCATTAAACAAACTCTCAATGTAAAAAATTCAGCTCAACTTTTTTATGCAGTTGAGCGGATAACACGGTATTTAACAAATGTGCGAACGTTTCACCCGAACGATTATCAACCCATCGGCCGTCTTGATGATCGAAGTGGTAACCCTGCTCGTGTGTGGCAAACCATAATTGTTTGAGCGGAGGTTGTGGCGTAATAACCCATTTGATGCCATCTTGAAAACAAAGTTGTAATGTGCCCGCTTCAGGCTCACAATCGACGGCTAAATCTGCCGCTTCGATTGTTTGCTCCAAATCCAGCAATGTCTGATCAAAAATCTTTCTGAATTCTGCTTCGTTCATGTTAACGCTCACTCATCACGTCTAGATTGGACTGGGCTACCATACTACGGTATATCGTCGCTGTCACCCCCCGACGCAATGCTGTCACCCCCGGCTCGATCGGGGGTCCAGCTATAAAATATACACTCCCGGATCCCCGCCTTCGCGAGGATGACAATGATGAAAGCAGAAATGCGCACCAGAACGCAACACCTTGCATTGACCCAAAAAACCAGGGAAAATAAAACGCATCAAGCAGTAAAAAGAGAAACCATCTTGAAGAAAGTCAAAACTTGGTTGCTAGGACAGCCCAAAGATCCACTCTCTCCACAAGCGCGTCGAACTATCGGTTTGACCGTGCTGCTGGCTTGGGTCGGCTTGGGCGCAGATGGTTTATCATCTGCTTGCTACGGACCTGAGCAGGCATTTACCGCACTCGGGCAATATGGCGCATTATCACTCTGGCTAGCGTTGTTAACGGCTATCACTGTTTTTATCATCGCCTTTTCTTACAACTGCGTCATTAGTTTATTTCCAGAAGGTGGCGGTGGCTACAAAGTGGCAACGCGTTTGCTCGGAAATAACCTGGGCTTGATCGCCGGTGTTGCGCTAATACTCGATTACTTACTCACTATTGTTATTTCAATTGTCAGCGGCACAAACGCGCTCTTCAGCCTGCTGCCAGCACATTTTTTAGGTTTTCGACTGCCTGTTGAAACCATCATGATTTTACTCTTTACCTTTATCAACATGCGTGGCGCAAAAGAATCGATTAAATTATTACTGCCTATTTTTATCGGCTTTGTTGCTATCCACGTCGGTTTAATTCTTTATGGCATTGCAGCACACCACAGTGATTTTGCACAAGTTGCCAGCACCACACATCGTGAATCAATTAACATTTTCCATCACTACGGCATTATCTTAGCATTAGCCATCTTTTTACATGCTTACGCACAAGGTGGCGGTACTTATACCGGACTTGAAGCAGTCTCTAACAATGTATCAATTCTTTCGAAACCTCGTGTTCAAACTGGAAAGTGGACCATGTTTTTGATGGCGGTATCGTTAAGTTTTATGGCCGGCGGTATTATTTTATTATATCTATTGTGGAATGCGAGCCCTGTTCACGGAAAAACACTCAATGCCATTGTCTTCGCCAACATTTTAGGCCATGGATTTATAGGCCACAGCATTTTAATTATCACATTACTATTTGAAGCAGGCTTGTTGTTTGTGGCTGCAAATACAGGCTTTTTGGGCGGGCCTGCTGTGCTTGCCAACATGGCACAAGACAAATGGCTACCACTTCAATTTGCTAACTTATCCACTCGCTTGGTCAAACAAAACGGTGTATTGCTTTTTGGGCTCGGCAGCATCGTGCTGCTATTTTTAACCGACGGCCACATTAAAATTTTAGTCGTACTATATAGCATTAGTGTATTTTTAGCGTTTACCACTGCGCTTGCAGGGTTAACAAAATATTATTGGCGACACAAATATTTACTGAGCAATCAATTAAAACTGTTATTAGTTAGCGTCGGCACCTTCATTTGCGGCATGATTTTTATTATTTCTATCTTCACTAATTTTTTACATGTGGCGTGGTATTCCATTTTAATTTTTGGGTTGATTATTTATTTCTGCCACTCCATCAAAAAGAGCCATAAAAAAATTGATAGACATTTAAACAAGCTTGATAAGCAGCTTTGCAAACCACTAAAATCTAAACTGCCACTCTCGCCCATTAATATCGATAAAGATAAACTAACAGCGGTTATTTTTCTTGATCACAGAGCGCCTGCTATGCATACGTTGCTTGCGATTATTCGCTTATTCCAACACCATTATAAAAACTTCATTTTTGTCGGTGTTGGCAACATTGATTCATTTTCCATTGCGGGGGAAAACAAATTCCACAAACTTGAGCACCGAATCAATCTCGATTTAGAATATATGGAACAGTACTGTCTGTCTCATAAACTACCTGTCGCAACGCGTTCAGTCATGGGCGTTGACCCCATCGAAATCATGACGGAAGTGGCTGTTGATATTAAAAAAGAATACCCTCACGTCGTATTTTTTGGTAGTCAACTCGTATTCCCAGATAGTGACAGCCTACTCAAGTTATTATCAAATAAAACTATTTTGCTGCTCCAGCAAAAACTCTACAAACTTGGTTTTTACATGATGACGCTACCTGTTAGCATTTAAGACTTTTTTGATTTACTTGCATAGTGACGCACATCTCGTTAGGATGATGGCCGGATGTACGCTAAACAAATTTACAAGATTTTGCTGATCGCGGGCGTGTGTGCTCTCTTGGTCGCATGTGGACAAGAAGGGCCGCTTTACCATCCTGGCACTCAAACACCTTACGGACCTGCAGAATACTCACCACTGCATCCAGCCAAATCTGAAGTTGAATCTAAAAATAAAAAAGAGACACCGTCGACGCAAGGTCGGCAATCTACTCAACATGAAGAAACTATGCAGTAACATTTTTTTACTTTTACTACTCCTGCCAGGCTTGCTCATGGCAGATCCTGCTGATCTGTTAAAAGAGCTCGCTGGCAAACAAGACAAACATAGGCACTGGCGCGGATCTGTATTGGCCGGCTATAACGCAACGACGGGCAATACCACATCTAACAACTACCTAGCCAAACTGCGATTAGCCTATAAACGCGAGCGCTGGGAAAATCATTTCACCGCAAGTACAGAGCGCACGATCAGCGACAAGATCACCACGGTTAAACGGTCAGCACTTTCATTTACCACGCGCTGGTTAATTAATAAAAAACGCTATACTTATTTTAATACAGATTATACAAACGACCAGTTTGCACCTTACGTTGATGTTGCCAATGCTAATCTCGGCTATGGCTGGCGAATCATTAAAACTCATGACATCTTGCTTCAGTTTCAAGTTGGCCCCGGTTATCAGTTTACGCGGTCTGCTAAAGATGAAAAAACCGGCAAACGATCCGTGCAGCATCGATTCACAGCCAATGGTGATATGGATTTCAAATGGCATATCAACAAACATGTGAAGTTTGAACAGTCACTCGGCACTGTGCTCAATAAAGATAATGCCTTTTATCGCTCAAACACCGCCATCACCGCGGCACTTATTGGGCATTTTGCGTTACAAGTTGCTTATCTCATCACACATAACACGCATGTCCCAAACAATAGCGGCCGCGCCAACACCGACACCACCACCAACGTGGCCATTGTTTACGCCTTCTAACAAGCAACTTTCATAATAATAATTGGCGCCCTGGCTAAAAACTGTTACTCTTTAATCATGCTGGGTGTTTAACAAGGAAAGCGGGCGCAACATGAAAATCATCATACTTGGCGGCGATCAAGTTGGCGGCATTTTGGCTGAGAATCTCGTCAAAGAAGATCACGACATTACTGTGGTTGATCTCGATAGAGACAAACTGAAAGACCTGAGACAACGCTTAGATATCCGCACCATTCAGGGTTTCGCCTCGTACCCCAATGTCATGCAAGAAGCAAATGCCGAGGACGCCGACCTTATCATTGCCGCAACGAGTAACGATGAGGTCAACTTAGTGGCCTGCCAAGCAGCATACTCGCTTTTTAAAATCCCAACTAAAATCGCCCGCGTTCGTGCCAAAGAATATTTGGCATATCCACATTTATTTGATGATAAAGATCTGCCGGTTGATGTGTTCATCAACTCAGAACAGCTGATGACCAAACGCATTCAACGTCTATTAGAGCACCCAGGCGCACTGCAAGTCTTAGATTTTGCGAAAGGCAAGGCGCGCATTCTAGCGATTAAACCGACAGACGATAGCCCGCTCATTAACAAAACAATTGGCGATATTTACCAGCTGATTAAAATTGAACTACGTGTTGTGGCGATTTTTCGTGGTGAAAATGCGGTATCCCCTGAGGAGTCCGCTCAAATTCAAGCGGGCGATGAAGTGTTCTTTTTGATGGCAGGCGAAAATACGTATAAAGCCCTGAGCAAGCTAGGACGATTAGATGGTCCCTATGAAAAAATCATGATCAGTGGAAATGATAGACTCAGTGAAACCTTAGCAGAGGCGCTGGAAGAAAAGTTTCAAATCAAACTTATTACTAATGATAAAAAACGCGCGGAACACTTTGCCGACAAACTCAACAACACAACTGTGTTATATGGCGACCCTGCTGATCGACAATTACTTAGCAATGAAAACATTGAGTATACCGATGTTTTTTGCGCCATGTCCTCAGATGATGAAAGCAATATTATGTCATGCATTTTAGCCAAACAGCTTGGTGTACGGCGCACCATGTGCCTTATTCGCCATACGACTTACATCGATTTAATTGAAGAAAACAACGAAATTGATATTGCCATTTCGCCACAACAAACAACCATCAGCGCTATTTTGCGCTACGTTCGGCAAGGCGATATGGTAAATGTCTACTCCCTGCGGCGTGGATCAACCGAGGCTATCGAAATTGTTGCGCACGGCGATGAAAAAACGTCTCAAGTCGTCGGCAAATCTATTGAAACGCTTAAGCTACCGAAAAGCGCAACGATCGGTGCAATTGTCAGAAAAGATGGTGTTATGATAGCAAAAGATGATTTAGTCATTGAATCGGATGATCATGTTATTTTGTTCTTAACGGATAAAAATGATATCCACCTCATTGAGAAATTATTTAAAGCGGATGGTGTTGACACCAAAAAGAGAAAATGAAACTTAATATAGCCATTTTAAAAATACTCGGCGCGTTTTTATCGCTGTTTAGTTTCACCATGATACCGCCTGTCATTGTGGGTTTAATTTACCAAGATAGCGAAATCTCTCCATATTTAATTGGCTTTGCTGTCACACTTGCTGTGGGATTGTTACTTTGGCTGCCCACAATGCGCATCAAAACTGAATTGCGAACACGTGATGGGTTTTTAGTTGTCATTTTGTTTTGGGTTGTACTCAGTTTTTTTGCCGCCATTCCATTTGTTATCGCCACACACCCTCACGTTTCCTTTATCAACGCACTCTTTGAATCGGTGGCTGGCTTTACAACAACAGGCGCCAATGTACTGCCTGAACTTGATCATATGTCACACGCCATTTTATATTATCGACAACAACTGCAGTTTATTGGCGGTATGGGTATTGTTGTACTGGCCGTCGCTATTTTACCCATGCTCGGCATGGGGGGTATGCAACTTTATCGCGCCGAAACACCTGGACCACTTAAAGATGACAAGCTCACGCCTCGTATCATGTCAACAGCCAAAGCGGTGTGGATGTTATATTTGGGCCTGTGCCTGATTTGCTTTATTGCCTATTGGATAGCCGGCATGAATGTTTTTGATGCGTTATGTGAGAGCTTCACCACCGTTTCCACCGGCGGCTTTTCTGTGCATGACGCAAGCTTTTATTATTACTCACAACCTGCTATTAAAATTATTTGTATTATTTTTATGGCGCTTGGTGGTATTAACTTTTCTCTACACTACTCGGCAATCGTTCAGCGAAAACCACTGAATTATTGGCGAAGCATAGAATTTAGAACCTATCTTTATATTTTAATTATCGTGTCAATCATCACCAGCATCGTGTTAATTAGCTATGGTTACTACCCCACCGTTGGTAACGATATCATGAGCGCGATATTCAACACCGTTTCGTTTGTCACCACAACAGGATTTACTAACGGTAACTACGCACTCTGGCCGAGCTTTGTGCCCTTGTTGCTTGTATTGCTCGCCATTGTGGGCGCATGCGCCGGCTCAACCACTGGCGGATTAAAATTATTACGCGTAATTTTATTGCAAAAGCAAGCATGGCGTGAAGTCAAAAAAATGATTCATCCAAACGCAATTTATCGAATTAAAATTGACAAAACCATTCTTTCAGATGATGTCATTGAATCGATTTGGGGATTTATCGCCGCGTACTTCATCATGTTTTTCTTTATTATGATACTTATCATGGCAACCAATATTGATTTTGAAAGTGCATTCGGCGCAACCGTTGCTTCTGTCGCCAACCTCGGTGTTGGCCTCGGTCGCTATGCCGGCAACTTCGACAGCTTTAATACTTTCGCCAAATCCGTCATGATTTTTGGCATGATTGCCGGCCGACTGGAGGTCTTTACCTTACTGGTCATCTTTTCCCGAGCTTTTTGGCGGAAGTGATTGATAAAAATCTGTAACTCATTGATTACAAACAATAATATAGCATCTCACGGACGATTGGACGCTGTTTCAATTACGATTGGACGCTATTTCAATTACGATTGGACGCTATTTCAATTACGATTGGACGATGCTATAATGAGGTTTAGGCACCAATCTGGAACAACCAAATGTATAGCAGATACGCCCAAAAAAAAGTCACAGCGGCTTTAGCCGACACGCCCGCTACAATGATCGTAGGGCCCAGACAATGCGGTAAAACGACGCTTGTTAAACAAATGATGCGTGACGAGAGCTGGCACTATATCACTTTGGATGACACCAACCAAATTCAGTTTGCAAAAGAAGACCCTGTCGGCTTTATTAGGCACCTTAGTACTGAGCACATTATTATTGATGAGATTCAGCGCGTCCCAGAGCTATTTTTACCAATCAAGCAAGCTATTGACGAAAATCGTCTCCCTGGGCGCTTTTTATTGACAGGCTCGGCTAATGCCATGGCATTGCCCAAGGTTGCTGACTCATTGGCTGGACGCTTAGAGGTAATCTCTTTATTGCCACTTGCAGAGTGCGAAATTAATGGCGAGCACTCTACTTTTTTGAAGACTATTCTGGCTGGCAAACTCCCTAAATCAAAACGCACAAGAATTAGAGAAGATCTTATTCAAAAAGTGTCAACCGGAGGCTTTCCTGAAGCTTTATTGCGAAAAACAGATAGCAGACGTTTTTCTTGGTTCACTCAGTACATCCAGAGCATTGTACAAAAAGATATTCAAGATTTAGGCCAAATAGAACATTTAGCAGTGATGCCTAAATTAATACAAATTGTTTGCAATCAAGTTGGCAGTTTATTGAATTACACCAACGTGGGAAACGCTTTAAATCTTTCCCGACAAACTGTCGTCAAATATCTACAATTCCTAAAACAATTGTTTATTTTTTATGAGTTGCCCGCCTGGCATCGTAATGAAAATAAACGATTAGTTAAAGCATCAAAAATACACATTGTTGATAGCGGGTTGCTGTGCGCACTGAAACGCATTAATCAAGAAAAAATTAATAAAGATCCTCAGCTATTTGGCAGTTTACTCGAATCATATGTGTCATGTGAAATACACCGCCTGGCATCATGGCATGAAGAGCCACTTTATTTTTATCATTATCGCGACAAAGACCAAGCGGAAGTCGATTTGGTCATAGAAACCGTGTCCGGTGATGTTATTGGCATTGAAATTAAAGCAGCAGCCACACTAAAAAAAGAAGATTTTCAAGGGCTTGAGCGATTAAAAAAACTCTCGGGCAAAAATTTTCGCTTAGGCGTATTACTGTATGATGGTGATCACAGCAATATTTTCGCCGAAAACATTTGTTCCGCACCAATTGGCTGTTTATGGGAATAACTTATATTCGAGAGAGCCCCCTATGTTAACACTCAAAACAAAACAGGATATTCAAGACTTCACACGAGGCTGTTGTTTCTTTGGCACAGGTGGCGGCGGCAATGCAGATTTTGGTGACCGAATGCTTCTTGATGTTATTGATCAAGGAAAATCAATTAACATTGTTAGCCATGATGACATTAATGATAATGACTGGATTGTTTGCCCTTACCTGATGGGTACAAGCGGCCCTGAATCTGACGAAACCAAGCAGGATAAAATAAAGCATGGCTTATCAGCAATTACCGTTCGTAATATGCCGGCTGCGGCAACTGACTTATTGCTAAAATCAAGCAACAAAAAAGTGAGCTTATCTGCAATCATTCCCTATGAAATAGGCGCTGCTGCTACAGCAAGTGCAGTTGCCACAGCGGCCATGCTTGATATCCCAACTATTGATGCCGATTTTGTTGGACGCTCAGTACCTGAAGCCACTCAAATGCTTCCGGCACTTTATGATATGAGTTTATGTCCTACCGCAAGCTCTGATGCGTTTGGCAACGAAACCATTATTAGTCAAGCACTCAACAGACATATGGTCGAACGCATAGGCAAGCATATTGCATCTGCCTCGTTTGGACTAATTGGTCAAGCTACACTGCTTCATCAAGCCAAGGAACTCAAAAAATATATGTTGCCCGGTACGCTTTCAACTGCGTTTGCTGTGGGTAAAGCATTGCGTGAGACTAACTCTTCCAATCAATCCGTTGATGAAATTTTAAAAAATTTACTTCAAGCAAAAAAAATATTTCAAGGCACTCTCGCCTCTTTCAATGGCAGTGATGTACAAGGTTATTATGTCGGCGACATTATCATCAAAGGCACGCAAGCATTTGACGGTGCTTTATTAAAAATTTGGTTTAAAAACGAAAACCATATTGCATGGAAAGATGGCGCGGTACAGTTAACCAGCCCTGATTTGATTTCTATTATCGACCAACACTCAAATGAACCGTACGTAAACAATCAATTAAAACCAGGAATGGATGTTGTTGTATACGGCACGCCTGCACACAAAGCCTGGTATGAACCACAAGCGCTGGATGCAAACTCACCCCGATATTATGGCTTTGATGTGGACCATAAGCGCGTGTGATGCATTCAAACTTCTGGCGACACTGTCATCCTATGCGCACCATGTTTAAAATGAAATTCATACGTAACGCTCACAGGGTAATGGCGTAACAAATCGTTCATGACGGTGACAAAATCAGGGCCGGCTATTTGCGTCTCAATCAATACTGGGTAACGCTGCCTAATCTGCCAATCAACCTGCCAGCCATGTTGCTGAGCGACGCGTTGAACATTATCTTTTAGCGACCCTTTAAATAACTGAAACGTCACCCTGTCAGCATAACGATTTGGATAACCTGTATAATGCTTTCCCTTTGCAGCCAACACACCGCGACTTGAATCGGCAATTTGATAGGTGGCATCAGCGAAAGCAGGCAATAAAAACATCGCCAACAACCCTACAACTTTTAACCTAGTCTTCATACAACCCTCCCTTTTTTCCAGCGAGTATTCTATACCAAAAAACCGCCTTTAGCTTGAACAAACCCTGCAAAACAGGGATGTTTTGCTGGAGCGTACATGGATGTATTCACAGCGTGTTTGTTCAAGCTAAAGGCGGTTTTTATGGCAAAGATCCCACCAAACTTTACGCTGAAAAAAAGCTCCGGTACACTCGCATCATGCAGCTTGATCTTTTACAAAAAATTTCTGTATGGGCATTGCCTGTTATTTTCGCGATCACCGTCCACGAAGCCTCGCATGGATTTGTCGCAAGCAAATTTGGTGATCAAACTGCCAAAATGATGGGGCGCCTCACGCTCAACCCACTCAAACACATAGACTGGCTCGGAACAGTGATTGTGCCATTGCTGCTGCTGACCTATGGCAGCGTTTTATTTGGCTGGGCAAAGCCTGTGCCCATCTCACCCAGCAACTTTAAACGCCCCCGACCCTATATGGCGATTGTTGCGGCAGCAGGCCCTCTCTCAAATCTCTTGATGGCAATCATCTGGGCGATTATTGGAAAACTGGGCTTAATAGCCATGACACACGGCGCCATGGCATTTCGACCTGTTTGGTTAATGGGACAAGCGGGAATTTACATCAACGTGATTATTGGGGTGCTAAACCTCATTCCCTTACCGCCTCTTGATGGTGGACGCATTGTCTCTAACCTCATACCATCGCGAACCGCGTATTACTACGACAAAGTTGAACCCTTCGGCTTTCTCATTTTACTCATACTGCTTGTCACGGGTGTACTCTGGATGGCAATCGGGCCCATCATCATGAACATGACTCAAGGCTTGTTTGCGCTCTTTGGCTTGGGCGGGTGACGCTTTAGAAAAATCAACAATCGATTGTTCAATCCATTGTTTAACTTCTTCTGTTAACGCCTCTGGTGTTTTGTCCGTGGTATCAATCAACGGACCAAACTTCAAATAAATTGTGCCCGGTCGAATGATAAAGCGATCGCGCGGCCAAAATTCGCCAGCGTTATGCGCAATGGGCAAAATAGGCACGCCAGCTTCTTTCGCCAATACTGCACCACCTGCTTTATATTCGCCGTGACTGCGCGTCCCCTCTGGGAATAATAAGACCGCACGACCTTTTGCAAGATACTGCTTGCCTTGAGAGATAATCATCTGCATCGCTCTTTTTGGTTGTTTGCGATCAATCACGATAGGCTCACAGGTCGCCAAGCCCCAACCAAATCCTGGGATACTAAGCAACTGCCTTTTTACTACAATGCTTGGGCAATCTAATATGACGGGCAAGGCAGCGGTTTCCCAGGTTGAAGAGTGCTTGCTAAGCGCAACAAAGGCTTTGCGCTTCGGGATATTTTTACGATTAATGATTTTACAGCGAACGCCGCACGTCACAAACAGCCAAAAACAATTGAAATGACCCCAAGCACCAATAATTAAATGATAACGCCATCGATACGGCATTAAATAACCGGGTATTGCCGCAAGGCCACAAAAAGCCGTGACTAACCATAACCCAACAAGGAATAGCAGCGTACGGCAAAAACAAAAAACATCAAATAACCCATTTACAAGCTTGCGCATTATGTCACTAATCCCTTGTTAACAAAAAATCCACAACTCCTAATAGGTTATTAGAAACGGCCACTAATTGCAATGCACTGGCATGTTTACTCAACATACGCTCACCTTTGCCAGTTTTAACCAGAAAAGACTCATACCCCATGGCTTGCCCTGCCTCAATATCACGCAAGCTATCACCTACAACGCAAACTTCATCGGCGGTGAAACCAAAATCTTGCTGCGCCTGTTTGAGCAAACCAGGCTTAGGCTTACGACATTCACAGTGATCATCAGGCGTATGTGGACAAAAATAGATAGCAGAAATTTTACCGCCCTCAGCTTGGACAGCTTGTTGCATTTTAGCATGAATCGCATCGAGCGTGGAGGCATCGAATAAGCCTCGACCAATGCCAGATTGATTGGTGGCGACAATAATGCGATAGCCTGCTTGATGCAAGCGAGCAATCGCCTCCAAGCTTCCCTCTATCGGTATCCATTCATCGGGAGACTTAACAAAATCATCTCGATCATGATTAATCACGCCATCTCTGTCTAAGATAATGGTTTTCATGCCACCACCAATTACTAAAACTTACAACACCGAAATATCAGCAACCTGCAAAAATAAATTTCGCAAGCCAACCAACAACGCCAAACGATTATCACGCAGCTTGCTATCATCGCACATAACCATCACATCATCGAAAAACTGATCAACCACCGCACGCAACCCCGCCAACTCCGTTAGCGCCGCCGTGTAATCACTTTGCTCGATCAAGCGACGCGTCGTGCTCTGCTGCTGATCAATGGCTGCATTCAGCGCTTTTTCAGCAGGCTCCTGCAATAACAACTGATTAACTTTTTTGCCCGAAAGATCGGCAGATTGTTTTTGCAAAATATTTTTAACACGCTTGTTGGCTGTTGCTAAACTTTTTGCTTCAGGCATCACCTGAAAAGCCCTAACTGCATCCATTCGCTGATAAAAATCAACAAAATCTTTCGGCTCACAACTAGCAACCGCTGAAAAGATTTCAGCAGAAAACCCTTGGCGCAAACTCAAGTAACGATGTCTCTCGCGTATAAATGACAACACATCATCTACCGCATTTTTATTAGGCAAGGCACCCGCATAAGTTTTAGCAGAAAATTCAACTAACGCACGGATATCAACATTCAAACACTTTTCAATAATCAAACGCAGCACACCCAGCGTTGCACGACGCAAACCAAACGGATCTTTTTCACCTGTTGGTCCTTTGCCGATGCCAAAAATCCCCAGCAACGTGTCGATGCGATCAGCCAAAGCAAGCGCTTGGCCTACCGCTGTTCGTGGCAACTCATCGCCCGAAAAACGTGGCATGTATTGTTCATCAAGTGCAATAGCTACCGCACCAGGCTCCCCATCGTGCTCGGCATAATAGCGCCCCATTACACCCTGTAATTCAGGAAACTCGCCCACCATGTCTGTTAGCAAATCAGTCTTTGCCAAGAGCGCGGCTCGCACAGCAAGTGATACATCCGCTTTAATTTTTGGTGCAATTAATTCAGACAGCTTGATAACGCGCTGTGTTTTGTCAAACAAGGTGCCAAGTGTTTTTTGGAAATAGACGTGTTTCAAATCCTCCACACGATTTGCCAATGGCTTTTGCTTATCCTGATGATAAAAGAATTCAGCATCTGACAAACGCGCGCGCATAACACGACGATTACCCACAACGACTCGTTCAGGCACTTTACTTTCAATATTGCTAACCGTAATAAAATTGGCGAGAAGTTTGTGCCGCTGATCTTCAATTGCAAAACATTTTTGATGTTGTTGCATCACAGAAATTAATACTTCTCTTGGCAATTGCAAAAACCGCTGATCAAACTCACCTAAAATAGCATTCGGCCATTCAACCAAACTCGTCACCTCATCAAGCAAGCCCACCGGCATCACTACCTTAGCTTGTTTGGTTGCAGCTAATTGATTGAGCTGAGACAAAATCATGTCACGACGTTCATCAAAATCAACAATCACTTTTGCTTTAGCAAGTTTTCGTTGGTAATCGCTGGGCTTTTTAATAACAATTTTTTTAGGGTGATGAAAGCGATGGCCAAAGGTAAAATTTGTCGTTTCAAGCCCAAATAAATTTGCATGCACGACCTGTCTGCCAAAAAGCATAAGCACATTATGCACTGGGCGAACAAAACGTACATCACCATCACCCCAACGCATAAGTTTGGGAATCGGCAGCTGTGCTAATGCTTGCCTCACCATCTCAGGCAGCAATGATTCAGTTTTTTTCCCTGCTTCCATCGCGCGATAACACAGCCATTCGCCTTTATCTGTTTTCATCCGCTCAAGCTGATCAACGCGCACACCACAAGATTGCGCAAACCCTTCTGCCGCCTTGCTTGGCTTGCCCTCAGCATCAAATGCACTGGCAACAGCAGGGCCACGTCGCTCCACAGCTTGCGTTGCCTGTGCTTCATCAAGCTCATTAATCAACAAGGCCAAACGGCGTGGCGTAGCCAGGGGTTTGATTGATTCACAGTGCAATCCAGCTGCATTTAACGATGCTTCAACATTTGATGCAAGCGTCTTAGCCAAAGACCACAACGCTTTTGGTGGTAATTCTTCGGTAAAAATTTCAATGAGTGCATCACGTTTTTTCATGCTGATGCCTCCTTAGCTAACATTGGAAAGCCCAGCGCTTCACGACTCGCATAATATGCCTCTGCCACAGCTTTGGATAAAGCGCGCACCCGCAAAATATAACCCTGCCGTTCAGTCACTGAAATAGCATGGCGGGCATCTAACAGATTAAATGTATGCGATGCTTTGTTTACCATTTCATATGCAGGCAGTGGTAGATTTTTTTCAATCAAGTATTGGCTCTGTTTTTCGTAAAAGTCGAACTGGCGAAACAATTCATCAACCTCAGCATGCTCAAAATTATAAGCCGACATTTCTTTTTCATTTTGCAAAAACACATCACCATAGGTTAATACAGTTTCGGGCGTTTGCGTCCAAATCAGATCGTAAACATTCTCAACGCCCTGCAAATACATTGCCAAACGTTCTAATCCATACGTCAACTCACCTGTCACTGGCTTGCATTCCAAACCACCAACTTGCTGAAAATAAGTAAATTGTGTGACTTCCATGCCATTTTGCCAAACTTCCCAACCCAGTCCCCAAGCACCTAAAGTTGGTGATTCCCAATTATCTTCAACAAACCGAATATCGTCCGCCAACGGATCAATGCCCAACACGCGCAAGGAATCTAAATACAACTCTTGAAGATTATCGGGTGACGGCTTTAACACCACTTGAAATTGATAATAATGCTGCAACCGATTTGGGTTTTCGCCATAGCGACCATCAGTGGGTCGACGAGAAGGCTGAACGTACGCCGCACGCCAAGGCTCTGGGCCAATGGCTCTTAAAAAAGTGGCTGGATGAAATGTCCCAGCACCCACTTCTAAATCGAGCGGTTGAATAATTGCACAACCTTGTTTTGCCCAATAATCTTGCAAAGCAAAGATAAGCGCCTGAAATGTTAATGTTTTTTGATGCATGGACGTATCCTTATGAAAGCGATCGATAGATTCTAAAGGATATGGACGTTTCATACAATCTTCAACAGAGTTTGCTTGTCGCGCCCTTTTTGCTTAAAATGGCGGCGGTTCATATGGGCGAGGAAAATAAATTATGCCAAGAATTGGGGTCGTTACAGTCACATCCGTTGGTTCAGGTATTTTTCAAAATGAGTTAGTTTTTCAGTCAACAGATCGCGATCCATCAGGTGCTCATCCAGAATTTGTGGCATTTGCCGCCTCCTTTGATCGTTACAAAACTTCTGTTGAACAGAAGGACTGGGACGGTATGGCTGATATTATTTTAGAATCTATTAACGTTTTAGAAGCAGCCGGCGCCAATTTTGCGGTCATCCCTTCCAATACGCCACATTATGGATTTGCTCGCATTGTTGAGCGATCGCCCTTGCCGGTATTAAATCTGATTGAGATCACAGCAGACCATTGCAAGCAAAATGGCTATGAAAAAGTTGCTGTGCTTGGGACCCAAGCGACGATGCAGGGTGGTTTATATGATGACAAGCTAAAATCTCGGGATATTGAAGCGGTGATTCCTGATGATGAGCTCTGTAGAAAAATTAACGCGCTTATCATGGATCACATCATTCCAGGAAGGCCGAATCCAGTGCTACAAGAGGAGGTTAGAAAAGGTATTCAAGATTTAGATTGTGAAGCAGTTATTTTAGGCTGCACTGAATTGCCCGAAGTATTTAGTTCTGAAAATCTTGGCAAGCCCGCTGTTGATACAACGCGGTTATTAGCGCACAAAGCTTTGGATTACGCAGCTGAATTAGCAGCAAAGGTGGCCGTTGAAAAAAAAACTAATCATGCTTCTTCTGCCATACCAGGAACCGCCCCATGAGCAATGTTATTCAGCCTTCTAACAAGTATCGCTATAAGTTGTTAACCTTGCTGTCACTATTTTATGTGACGGTATTGTTGATGACCCTGGTTGTTGAAAACAGATTAATTCTTATGGGCGATCTTCATATACTCAGCGGCACCTTAGTGCTACCACTTTCTTATTCAATTTCCGATATAATCACAGAAGTGTATGGGTACAAACAAATGCGGAGACTGATATGGATGGGCTTACTTGTACTATATTTTTCGGCTTTAGTTGTTTATATCTTACTTCACTTACCGACAGACCCTAAGAATATCCGAGACCCAGCATACACATTAGTACTTGATATATTTCCGACGAATATTTTAACATATTCAGTAGCTGCGCTTGTAAGTATTTTTTTGAATAGCTTTATTTTATCTAAGTTAAAAATTGTAACAAAAGGGAGGGTTTTTTGGCTAAGAAGCTTGGGCTCAACCATTTTGGGCGAAGGAATATTTATTCTAGTTTGGGCAATCTTGGGCTTTCGTCATGCATTCCCATTACATGAATTATTACAAATCATGCTGATATCTTATCTGGTCAAAATTATTTATAACCTTGTTGCCATCATCCCCACAGCCTTTTTAACAAGCATTATTAAAGCTTACGAGGGCGTCGACGTTTATGATTATGGCGTGGCATTCAATCCATTTTCTCTCAAAGAATAACCTTTGTTAATACGATCGAGAGTAGGCTGATGGCTGAGCCCAATGTATAAGTGATAGCTAGCGGCATAAACGAGCCAATATCCGCGTGCTTAATAAGCACGCCAAATGCTCCTGCGCCAATTGCTGGGATAAAACTCATCAACGCGCTTGCAACTCCTTTATGGTGTTTGGTTGCATCGAGACACAACACATAAAGATTTGGGATGATGAGTGAGCTTATTAAAAAAACAAAAAATATGACCAAGATAGCTGGGTAAATAGCCAAGGGGAAAAACATAGTCAACAAAATCATCATAACACCTAGCAATAGCATAATAACATAAAGGCCTGGAACGTAATTACCGATACTATTCTGCAAAAGATTTCTTTTTAATAAAGCACCAATAAAAAATGCAAAGCCCAATCCAAATGCGATATAACCATATTCTATTGCTGAAAAATGAAAAGTCATTTGAATAGTGAAAGGACCTGCCAAGCTGAACGAGACAATGTATGTATAAATGAGCGTCAAGTTCAATATTCCAATAAAAAATTCTTTAATAAAAAGAGTGCGTATTATTGTGCTAATAACATTTTTTATACCTCTTCTTTTCTGGTTTTTTATTGTTGAAAAAGCAAGCCAGGATGCGCCAAGCAGAACAATGCCATAGACAGTTAAGAAAACAAATGAATATTGCCAGTCTAGAGTGTGTTGAAAAAATCCGCCCAACAATGGAGCCAGAATAGGACCAAGCGCCCATGTAATTATCCAGTAAGTTGAAACTTTTTTTAATGCTTCACCTGTAAAGTTATCAGACATAATAGCTTTACCTACGGTGCCTGCAGAGGCAGCAAATATGCCCTGGATTAATCGATAGATTAATAACGCATTGATGCTATGACTTATAGCACATAACAAGCTAAACAAGATAAACCCAAATATGCCGGCAACAAGTAGTCGTTTTCGTGAAATAGTGTCAGACACTATACCAAAAAATAATTGCCCAACACCCAACCCTATCACGTAGCTGATCATTGTATTTTGTGAGTGCTGTGAGGAAGTTTTAAAAAAGTGAGCTATGCTTGGCAGAGAAGGCGCATAAATATCGATACACAACCCACCTAATGGTGCTAACAGCATGATGAGTAATAAAATTGTCCTATGCTGACCGTTCAATTGTTTTTCCATGGCACGTGTTTTATACTCTTGTCACACTTTTTATTCCAAGAAGGATATTACATGGTGGAGACCGGGAAGCAATACTTAGTAAGGCTCGAGTCTTTCCTTAAGCAGGAAGTGCAGCCAATTGTTAACCAGCTTGATACTGATGCCGAAGCGCTTTTTGAGGTTTTTGATGCATTCATTCATCAGAATTTTTTATCCATTTATATTCCTGAGAAATATGGCGGGCTGGCGCTTTCACATGAAGAAATGATGGCCTGTCAGGAAATGGTGGGGCGCTGGGCGGGTTCTCTAGGGTTTCTCCAAGTACAAGCGGCAACAACCACATGGGCATTACTTCAAAGCAAAGATGAGACTTTTCGCACTCAATTGTTTGAGCGCATTGTCAATCAAGAAATAGTGGTTGGCAACGCCACCTCACATTTGAAACGTGACAGAAAACCATCATTAGTTGGGGAAAAAGTGGTTGGCGGATATGTGCTCAACGGGATCAACCCCTTTGCGAGCGGATGGGGCGCATTTGATTACATGATGCTAGGTTTTAATACCGCTGACCAAGAAGTATTCGCCACGATCCCATTCAAGCAACTTCCCAAAGGCATTACGGTAACACCGGTCTATAAAACGTTTGTCATGAACTCATTGAATACTGTTGGCATTAAGTTTGACAATTACTTCTTGCCTCAAAATGACGTGGTGGGGGCATGGGAAATGTTTCGTTTTATCGATCGCTACAGGGAAAGGCGACCTTACGCGTTTCCACTCGGTATTGCTGTTGAAGCCATGTCCACTGTTGAGCAATACGTGACACCTGCTATGTCTGACATCTATACTCACTTAATGGATGCGCTGAACCGTTGTCGAGAAAAATTGTATGCTGCTAGGTGTACTAACATTAACGCCCTTTTTGCAGAAATGATTGCCATCACATTAAAGGCACTTCAATTTTCGATTTTGGTTGGCCCCTCTAAAGAGCTAATGCTAAGCAGCCATCTGCAGCGACTATATCGTGAAATTTTGATCTGGTTTATGCCAAGAACAACGCCTGAGATGCTGAAGCAAGCATTGTCACCCACATCAACTGTGCTTGCCGAATAATGAGCGCAGCCGTAAAGGATATGGCCGTTTCATACAATCTTCGACGCGTACGGATACATGCCGAAGAGACAAAGGTTGGTGAAGACATTCACACTACGGTGATGATGATCTCGGCGCGCAACATTGGTGTCTGGTTGTTTCCTTAACCGCCATCATTGAGCGCTTAAAACCGGCATTATGATCACAAATTGTGGATGCTAAGATGGCATCACAATATTTTGAAGATTGGATTGTTGCTAAATTGTAAAGCAGCAATGCACCATTTGGATCATCCAAAAATCGTTGTCGAAGTTCAGGACGATCCAGGAGAGCAGTTATCTCTTCTTCTTTTTCAGTTGGGTTAGCAATTAACAAAATAAGCGGGCGATTCTCCCACTTGTCAATCAACGCAGCATCCAACGATGGCGCATGACCATTGTGAGAAGAATCTTTAAAAACAGCAAAATGTCCACCGAAGCTGGATTTTCCTTCAGCCCCTCCACCATTTCGCATCATACTCACCCCTCCCTCAAGCTCTTATGAAGCACAACAACCGGAACAGCAACTACTTGATCGATCAGGAGCATCGTCTTGGGGCAAAAGTGGCGCACTTTCATCGGCATCAATCACAGCCTCAACACCCGAATCTCTAGCCCCAGAAAAACAACCGCCCAGCTCTACCTTAAAACTCAGATCACCCCTAGGACTCCTATGCAGGATTCTACCATATTCAGGGATTTTTGGCGAGATCTTCTGACTGAGCTCATTTCTTTTCGCCGATAATTCGTAATATTGCTTAGAGATTTGCCCAAACGGCGAAGGGTCCTCCAAATATAATTTGGCCTTATTATAACGATCAAATTGTTCAACACCGTGTTCTTCAATATAAGCTTCCAACAAGGTTGGCAACTTCTCATTGACCCTCTCCCATTCTTGCCGTAGATCTTCAAGCTTCTCCCGCTGGAATATTTCCTCTTCCGTCCCAACATAAAGCTCTCCTGATACATCACTAAACTTGACCGTGCCTGTATACGCATACAATTCAATATTGAAATCTCCTTGAGCGCTTTGCTTAAATGATTGCAAAAATAAGCCCGCAAAACTCTTACTGAAATCAAGAAAGTCCCTGTCTTCCAAATGGTGACGATGGTATTCAGCTGTCCGTGCCCCGTAACAAATAGCAAAAATTAATCTAATGGTATAATCCGGTGGCAAACCGGCAGCACGAAAAAGCGCCAAGTTGTCGGGAGCAGAATTTAAGTCAATGTTTCACTTAGCTAAACAGCTTAATTTTGCTCACTTTTGCAAAATCTACAAAGAATAGCTTCGGTTTTAATAACTTCAAAACATTTAGTGCACTTTTTAAATTTCATTCTATTTTTACCTGCTATAAGCAAAATAAGAAAAGTGACGAGGGGAGTAATTAGTAAGGCTAATAAAAACCAGATCCACCAACGCCGCCTGGTGACTCGCGTAGCGTATACAGACACTAAAAATACACAAAGTAAATAAAAGATGATAAACAACACTAAAAGTGCTCCTCCAGTTCTGTTAGCCCGATGGTAGCAGCAACGTAAAAAGTTGTCGAACTCCTTGCTCTAGCTTTATGAGAGGTGATCGTCCTTGCCGCTTACTATGCCCAGATTAAAACCAACACCAATTCTGATAACTGCTGACTATTAATAAGCAATTTTGTTTATCTGTTTGACAGCTACTTCTGCTTAATGCACTCTTGTTGGAAGTACAACATTAAGGTGATTGAGTAGATATTCATTACGTTATTATTTCAAAACGCGCTGAAAAGCAACTGAGAAGTATCCCAATTTTCGAGGTAAACAAATATGAGTACTAAAAAATCTGACAAATCATTAGCATTGCTAGAAGACATTTCTGGTGAGCCATTATCACTTGGCCGTTTTCTTTGGGCAATCCGTGAAGGTGAAGAATGGACACAAGTAGAGTTTGCTAAAAAACTTGGTGTTTCTCGGCAATATGTTTGTGACTTAGAGCACAACCGCAAAGGATTAAGCCCGAGCATGGCATCAAAATTTTCGAAGCTTTTAGGTTACTCTGAGGCGCAATTCATCCGCCTTGCTATCCAACGTGAGCTTGATAAAGCCAACCTACCATTTCAGGTTGCTGTTGAAGATGCGGCTTAATTTGCTATGCATCACTACAGCCGAGCTATTTTAATATCTTCAGAATCAATTTTCCAATGATATATCACGCAATGTAAGTTAACACCATTTATGGGTCGCAAAAACTTTTTTATTTGAGCAGCATTTAAATTGGCAAAGGGGTTGATTATCACATCGAAGCGCGCGTTTTTTTCAAGCCATTGCATATTATTGTCAAAATTGTGATTAAATAAAATCACTCCTAATATATTTTTTTCGTCAGCTTTTTTCCATAAATTTACTTTTTCTATCTCCACACAGTTACCATCAACTTTTTGCTTTTTTATTTTATCATTAAAAACATGCTCCTCCCGCATTGACTTTATATTAAAGGTTGGAAAGTTATTGATAGGAAGAAAGGCCCTAACATAAGACGGAAACGGTTCATTATCAACAAACTCAAGAGGAAATTCTAATAGCCCTTGATAAGAAATTGCTACAAAGGCGCTTTCGTCAGCTTCTATTTTTGATAGTTGTTTTAATTTATTTCCATTTTCCTCTGACAGAACTCCCGTTAAAACAGATAGGCTATGTTCTTTTTGTTGTGCATTTCTAGTCGTAAGCTTAGATCGAGCATTGATGATTTCAGTAGTTTGAAATCTAGGATCATTTAGATTGACGGACGGGCATGTAACCTCTATGTGAGTCTTGCAACCAGAAAGGAAAAAATCTGGGCCTCTACCTCGTGTCTTTGGTTTAACATTATCAATAGATAACCCTAAATGGTGATGCAAGATAAATGCGATATATAATTCCGCTAAATGTTGTTTTTTTTGCTCTCCACTTCCATTAATGAGGTCGCTGAGAAAACTTTTATCCAAAGCGTTTGATAAAGCAAGGTAATATTTTTCTATTAATTTTGCATAGCCTGGATAATTTTCTAGTGAGCAGATTGCTTTATCAAGAAGTTTTTCTTCGGTCATGGATTTCTCTCTGATCTATTATTCGGGCTTATAAAACTTTTTGTTAGACTCGACAATATAACAAATAATTAACATTGACAGTTCTTCAATTGGAGTCATCAACAATCAGAAGAGTCTAAAGGATATGGACGTTTCATACAATCTTCGCGCGAGGCTCTCTTGCCACAAAACGTGCCAACACCACAAGCAGCGTGACTACAACAAACAACGCGCCGAAATATATCGATAGTGATCGATCTGCGCCGAGCAGGCCTGTGAGCAAATAAGCAAACAACCAACAGGCGTGAGTGAGTGAAAAATTAGCGGCGAATAAGGCGGGGCGTGTTCGCGCTGTGGCAAATTGGTTAACCAGCACACTGAGCAAACTCTCTATTGCAATGCACGATGCGCCAAGCACTAGCCACCACAACATTAACACTACCCAACCATGCACAAATGCTGCAAATAAAAACGTGGCAGCAATAGTGATGGTGCCAAACATCATCAGTTTTTGCTGACCAATTCGTGCTTTAAGCGCGGGCACAAACCCTGCAAAAATAACCGAACCCACACCAAAACACATCATGGCCAGCGCGGCGATACTTTGACTTTTTTGCAATAATCCATGAAAAAAAATCACCGTGTTCACAATCACGGTTGCGCCAGCTATTGAAGATGCCAACACCAAGCATAAACATGCGAGAAGCTGGCGGTTACTTAAATATTGCCGAATCCCTGCCAATAAGTGTGGCCGTTTGCTATCGCGCGACATCACTGTTTTCACTAGCGGCGTGATAATAATGAGCATGGCCGACAGCAAAAATGTTAACGAATTAATAAAAAACAAGATGTGAAAACTAAACAGCAATAATACTCCTGCACTTAGTGCAGGGCTTAGTAGCACTTCGATGTTATAAGCAACGCGTGTTAAGATTAATGCTTTTGCATAAACCTTTTCATCAGGAATAATTTCAGGAATCATGCTTTGGTAAATCGGTGTAAACCCAGCAGAACAGGCACTTATTAAAAATATTAAAAAATAAATGTCGTTAACGTTATTAACAAAAGGAATGATCAACACCAGCGCACACCGAATTAAATCCATACTCACCAAAAATAATTTTCGTGGGATATAACTGGAGAAATGCGTAATGATCGGCGCCATCACAATATAAGCAATCATCTTTATCGCTAATGCAATACCCACCACCATACCGCCATGCGCGCCAGCAAGATGATACGCCAAAAACGCCAAGCCAATAGTAGATAAACCTGTACCGAGCAATGATATGCTGCGAGAGATAAAAAGTGTGCGAAAGGCGGGATATTGCAATGGGCTCACAATCACTCCTTCAGCTTAAGTACGCTTATCGCCTTCGTCTTGCTGATTACCCAACTGCTCTCGCAGTCGATTGATAACACCACTTAACTCATCAATTTTTTGTTGCGACTCTTGCATGTGCTCTAAAATAGCTTTCCGGCTTTTTTCTTGCTCTTCCTTGTTTCGTTTCCCAATGAAATACGAGGAAATATGCGCGGTCAATAATGAAAATATCAAATAGCCAAAACACAAGACGACGGCACCAAACAACTTTCCTAACCAAGTCGACGGCACCACGTCACCGTAACCAACGGTTGTAATCGTCACAAGCGCCCACCAAATACCATCGAGTGGATTACTAATACCTGAATCAAATGTTGTGATGATCAAACCGCCCAGGAGCACGACCACAATAAACACCAACAGGGTCATCCAAATGCGATTTCGTTCAAGAAACTGATGACTCACACTCAACCATGGCGCAGCAAGAAACAGTGCCATAAAAACACGTAGCGCACGCAGCGAGCCCATTAATGGATAGTGATGCCAAAGGTGAGGAAACAGCGCAATAATAATGACGAGATTCATCCAGTTAGTGCAAAGGTAATAAATGCGACGATGCACTAAACCTAGCATAACAAGCAATTCACCCGTGAAAACTGCCCAAACTATCCAATCAACAACCATGCTAGCAGGGGGAACTAAAATATGCTGCTTTTCAAAATACCACTGTACAGGCAACCAAAGCGCAACGCACAACGTTAGCCATTCAAAAATAACGCCAACCCGGTGGGTAAAGGGGCGTTCGCCGGACGGCACGCCGCCCAGACCAACACAAACCTTAACAACGTTAAATAGAGACACTGCCCTTACATGCCAGACTTAACTTGATTAATCGCCGCTTGTAACTGCTGTTGACTCGCTTGACCTGGAATAAACGCAACAGGCGCATTATCAGCATCGGCACCAACAGTAGGGCCAACAACAATAGCAGGTGTTGCCACCATGTTAATGGTTGGTTGCAGCAAAGTCTCAGCCAACGTGAAATTGGCTTTCAAGTTATCTTGCACGGCTTTACTCCGCATCGCAGTTGATAATTGAGTATAGTCGTAGCCTGTTTTTGCAGCGACTTGTTGCACCGTGTTCGAATTGAATGGCACCTGTGCTTCCATCAACGCCTGATGGAATGCCATAAATTTACTTTTATCTAAGCTATAAGCGGCGTCTGATGACTCAGAAGCTTCTTGTGAATATTTGCCGAAAATGGGTAAATTTTTGAAAACCACACGCAAGTCAGGGTTATTTTTAATGATCGCATCAATCGCAGTTGATGTGTCGCGACAATGCGGGCACTGGTAATCATAAAACTCGACCAACGTAATTTTGCCATTCGGGTTGCCCACCACAATATTCGCAGGGTCATTAAACAACGCCTTTGCATTGCTATGAATTAATTTAGTGGCCTTTTGTTGTAACTGGCCCATCGCTTTTTTCTGCAGCGCTTGGCCTGCTTGCACCAAAACTTCTGGGTTTTGCACGATGTAATCGTGCGCAATTTTTTGAATCGCTTTTACCTGCACAGGCGTAAACACTTGTACTTTGGCTTCCTTACTATCACTTTTATCTTTGCTAATGTGATAACCAAATAATGCAAATGAAGGCGTAGCAAGCGTAAGCGCTAAAGTAAATGCAGAAATGGCTGTGATTTTTTTCATGAGCGATTGATCCTCTATTTATGGTTTGCTTCAGCTCTTACGCTAAATCACTCATCGTGAACAGTCAAGGCTTGGGGGTGTTTTTCGTAAAAAATTATGTTAAATTAATTACACAAGGAGGATTAATCTATGAAAGCATCCGATCTATTTTTACGCTGTTTGGAAGCGCAAGGCGTCACACATATTTATGGCGTGCCTGGCGAAGAAAATGCCGACCTCATGATTTCGCTACTCAACTCCTCGATCGAATTTGTTATTTGCCGACACGAGCAAGCCGCCTCATTTATGGCCGACATGCACGGCCGCCTGACCGGCAAGCCTGGTGTTTGTTTGGCCACACTTGGCCCCGGTGCCACCAATTTAATGACAGGCGTGGCAAACGCCAACATGGATCACGTACCACTTATTGCCATCATTGGCCAAGCCGATACCACTCGCTTGCACAAAGTTTCACATCAAAACATGGATTCAGTCAGCATGTATGAGCCGGTGACTAAATGGGCAACAACGGTGCGCAACGCTGAAGTGATTCCAGAAGTCGTCTGCAAAGCAGTTAAAACAGCAACCATTGGCGTGCCCGGCGCGGTACTCATTGAGCTGCCTGAGGATGTTGCAAAAGAAGAAACCGACGCGCAACCGATCAACTTGCTCCGCACTGAATTTGAATCGGGCGTGAGTGATGAACAAATTCAAGAAACACTCGCGCTGATCAAAGCCAGCAAAAAGCCTATACTGCTCGTTGGTGACGGCGCTGTTGCTGCAGAAGCAGACAAAGAAATTCGCGCACTGATGGACAAAACCAATATGTACGGCGCAACCACGTTTATGGGCAAAGGCGCTATTGATGCCAGACATAAACACTCTTTGCGCTGCGTTGGTCTTGGCATGAAAGATATTGCCGTGAAGGCGTATGATGAAGCAGATCTTGTCATCACCATTGGTTATAACATGGTGGAATGGCCGCCTAGCCGCTGGAATGAAAAAGCCGACAAAAAAATCATTCACATTGCGCGTTCCGCTGCCGAAGTTGATGCATGCTACATCCCACGCATTGAGTTAATTGGTGAAATTAATGAAATTGTTTGCGCGATTAATAAAGGATTAACCAAAGACCACGAAAAAGACCCTCAGCTATTCGCAAAAATTCGAGAAGAAGTTGAAAATGACATCGACTTGCACGAGGATGATGATAGTTTCCCTATCAAGCCCCAGCGCATTCTTGCTGATGTTCGCAAAGCATTACGTGACGATGATATTTTAGTGAGCGACGTGGGTGCACACAAAATGTGGGTCGCTAGACAATACCCAACTTATCAATCAAAAACCTGCTTTATATATAACGGGTTTTGCTCAATGGGCGGCTCTATGGCGGGCGCCACACAAGCCAAGTGGATTCATCCTGACAAAAATGCTGTTGCTATTGTAGGCGATGGCGGCTTTATCATGAGCATTCAAGCGCTCGTAACAGCCGTGCAATATAAAGCGCCCATTACCGTACTGGTGTGGGAAGATCATTTTTATGGCCTGATTAAATGGAAACAAGAAGCCGCTTATCACAAAATGTCTCACGTTGAGCTGAAAAACCCTGATCTTGTGGCATTAGCAAAATCATTTGGCTGCCACAGTGAAAAGCTTGAATCAACCGATCAACTCTTGCCAGCATTAAAAGCCAGTTTTGAGAAAAAAGACAAGCCCACTGTGCTGGTTGTTCCAGTTGATTACAGTGAAAATATGAAACTTACTGAACATTTGGGCAAAATTCTTAGTCACTAAGGAGAAGACATGGGCGTACAAACGGTAAACCCTGCTACAGGCGAAGTCATCAAAGATTATGATTTCATGTCAGATCAACACATCGAACAAGTGATTGCTCAAGCTCATGATGCCTTTCAAGATTGGCGTGCATTGCCATTGAAAGAGCGTGAAGCCTTAATGGAAAAAGCGAGTGATGTATTGAAAAAAAACAAAGAAGAATATGCAGCACTCATCACCCAAGAAATGGGAAAAGCTATCACTTCAGCTCGCGCAGAAATCGAAAAATGTGCCTGGATTTGCGAACATTACAGCAAAAGCACTTCTGAATATTTAAAACCCCGTATTGTTAAAACTGAGATGTCAAAAAGCGTTGTCACTTACGAACCGCGCGGCCCTATTTTCTCAATCATGCCGTGGAACTTTCCATTTTGGCAAGTGCTGCGCTTTGCCGCCCCGAACATTACGGCAGGTAATGTTGGTATATTAAGCCATGCGCCCATTTCAACTGGCGCATCATTGGCGATCGAAGATTTGTTTCATCAAGCAGGTTTCCCAAAAGGTGTATTCTCTAGCGTCATTGTTGACAATGATCAAGCTGCAAAAATAATTGCAGACAAACGCATTATTGGCGTTACACTCACAGGCAGTGAACGGGCTGGGAAAGCCGTAGCATCTGAAGCTGGACAAAGTCTTAAAAAAGTGGTGCTGGAACTTGGTGGTAGCGATCCGTATGTTATTTTAGACGATGCAGATGTCACCGAGGCGGCTAAAGTTTGCATTAACGATCGCATGGCAGCCTCCGGACAGGTGTGCATTTCCGCAAAACGCTTAATTGTTGTTGATAGCGTTTACGACGAATTTCTCAAGCAAGCACAAGAAACACTCGCCACGTATAAGCCAACCGACCCTACTAAAGATGATTGTAATTTTGGCCCGATGGCCCGTAGTGATTTGCGTGATCAAGTGCATGAGCAAGTCCAAAAATGTATTGAAAACGGTGCGAAATGTTTAGCCGGCGGCAAGAAAGTTGATGGACCTGGCTTTTTTTATGAACCTACGTTACTTGTCGATGTTAAGCCTGGCATGCCAGCGTATGACGAAGAAATCTTTGGCCCTGTCGCAGCGATTATTCGCGCTAAAGACGAAGCGGACGCGATTCGTATCGCCAATGATAGCCCATTTGGCTTGGGCGCCGCCGTATTTACCAAAAATATCAAGCATGGTGAAGAAATCGCCACCAACCATCTACATGCAGGCACCGTCGCTGTGAACACCGCTGTGGGCTCTGACCCTCGCCTGCCATTTGGCGGCATTAATCTTTCAGGCTATGGCCGGGAATGTGCAGAAGAAGGCATTCGTGAATTTGTCAACACCAAGACAATTAATATAAAATAGCGCGATGAGCCATCACAATAAAATGAATATTAAACAAACCTGCTTGCTGTGGTTTGTTGCGCTTGTGGTCGCGCAGCTGGTTGCGTGGACGCTACTACCCAAATTATTGCTACACGGAACTTATGTCGATATTTTAGAAAATCTCGCTTGGGGCTCTCACTGGCAATTAGGTTATGACAAAGATCCCTTTCTCGGGGCTTGGGTAACACGCGCCGCCTATTTGCTAACAGGCAAATCGATTTGGTCACTGTATTTGATGAGCCAAGTTTCAATCTGTCTTTGTTTCTTTGCCACTTGGCAACTTGCAAAACGAATGTTGCCGCCTGTTAAAGCGCTAATCAGTGTGACATTATTAATTGGAATTTTTTATTTTAGTGCCTCTAGCCCCGAATTTAATGACAATGTTTTAGAATTGCCGTTGTGGGCATTCACCCTGCTTTTCTTTTACGATGCCATAAAGCAACAAGATATAAAAAAATGGGCATTAACGGCGATTTTTGCTGGCTTAGCGTTGATGGCTAAATACTACTCTGTCATGCTGCTCGCCAGCATGTTTATTTTTTTGTTAGTCAACCCGATGGGGCGGCGTAGCTTTAAATCTATCGGTCCCTACCTTTGCTTAATTGTTTTTGCCTTGATCGTCACGCCCAACTTACGCTGGCTTGCACAACACAACTTTGTGTCGATACACTATGCTTTTAATCGCGCAAGTCTCGACAAATCAGCATTGAGCAGCTTGTTTGACCACATTCTCAACCCCCTACATTTTTTACTGTTAATGATTGGCATGGCAGCAATACCCACCGTTGTTTATTTCGCTTGTTTCAAACGCATTAAAGCAACCGTTAGCGTTCCAACATACGACAAACAATTTATTGCGATTCACTGCTTTGGGCCCTTAGTACTTACCTGTCTTTTTTCATTTGCGACAGGCGCGAGCCTGCGTTTGTTTTGGGGAACACCACTGCTAACCTTATTTGGTATTTGGCTAGTGCTCACGTTAAATCCCACACCCACTCAAGCCGCTCTAAAACGTTATGCAATCATCTCAGTCAGCTTATTTATTTTTTGGTTATTCGCTTACGTGCTGCTAGAAACTGTCTACCCATTTATGATTAACCGTGGTGATGCGCTGTATGAACTCTTCCCCGGCAAACAAGTCGCACAACAAATTGATACGCTATGGCATCAGCATTATCAAACACCGCTGAAATATGTGGCGGGCACGCGTGAATATGTGGTCAGTGTGACTGTATTTTCAAAAGACCATCCTGCTGGATATTTTGAATGGAACCCTAACTTTAGTCAGTGGATCAATGAAAAAGATTTGCGACAACAGGGCGCGGTGTTTATGTGGAAAGCTCGCAACAGCAAAACAAGCATTCCAACAACCATTGCTCAACGATTTCCATCAGCTAAATTTGTTGGCACATACCAATTCAATTACGTGCTTAACCCGTGGATTACGCACTGGATCAACTTCAAACCTATTCCACCGGTATACATTGGCGTTGCACTTTTACCGCCGCGCGGTCAATGATCGGCGTTTGACTTTGCTGGCACAACACTTAAGACCAACAACGGTAAAAATGCCATGATAAGGCCTACGGCTGCGGAAATAATCATCACCGACATATTGCCAACAATCGCACTATGTTTCATCGCAAACAATACTTCAGCGCGTGTGTGCGGAACTAATGCTTGAAACAGGTGCTTCATCTGGTCTGGATGGCCAAAAAGCGCGGAAGCAATGCGATGTGCCTGTGCATCTGACACGGGGATATGCTTGAGCAAATCATAAAAAATTGATGTGCTCAGCCCAACAAAAAATATCGTGCCAATAGCGGGTGATAACGTGGCACCAAGATAGTTGGTCATGTTCACAAAGCCCGAGGCTTTATTTGCGTGCTCATCATCAACCGACATCATTGCCAACACCGGAAACGTTGCCATATTAAACCCACAACCTAAACCCACTAAAAAATAAGGCGCCCAGAGAAATAAATATGTTGTTTGCGATGTAATAAAACAAAGCCATAAAAACCCACCAAATTGAAGCAACCCGCTGGTGAGCAATGGCAAACGAAAACCAAATTTATTTGTGACAAATGACGCGCTAATCGACGCGACAAAAAATCCAATACTAAACGGTAAAAGTGCTACACCCGCCATCACGGGTGAAAAGTTTTGTAAAAATGGAACTTGTAGATATAAGCTCGTAAAATACAAAATAGTGAGCAACGTAAACCCATTAAAGATCATCCCGATTGCACCGAGCGCAAATTGGTGATTTGAAAAAAGCTCAAACATTACTAGTGGCGCTTTTTTAGCTAGCTCAACAACTAACAAAATAAAGAAAAATATCACGCCAAACAACAGCAATCCCCATACCCAAGGATTACTCCAGCCCCATGCGTTGCCTTGTACTAAACCTAAGAAAAAAGGAAGCGTGAATAAGATGAGCAAAACCGTACCGAGCCAGTCGATATGTTGAAGACCCTGAGCAGGTTTGTTTTTAGCCCGACCGATAAACAACAAAATCAGCGACACAACAAGCAACAATGCAGCTAACCAAAATAAATATCGCCAACTCAATCCGTCAGTTAATGCGCCACCAATAATGGGGCCAAAAGAAAAACCTAAGCCCGCTGAGGCTGACCACGTCGTCACAGCGAATGCCTGTCGCGCAGGTGGTAACTTTAGCTTCAAAATAGCCATCGTTCCGGGCGCCAAAATCGCAGCGCCACCACCTTGAACAGCGCGACCAACAATCACCCAGGCACCATCACTCGCGCAAGCAGCAATAACCAAACCAACAACAAATATGATAACACCCGCAACAAATAAATTGCGTCGGCCATAAATTTCGCTGATACGCCCACTAATAATCACAAACGATGCTGCGGTGAGCAAATAAGCATTCATTAACCATTGTAGTGTGGTTGGTGATAAATTTAACTGATCACGCATTTTCACCATGGCATCAATAACACCCGTGCTCATTAAACCAATCGTAAACACCGCAACGCACATACTGAGCAAAATACACCAGCTTTCCCACGCCGGCTGTTTGACAGACGCTGATGCAGAAACTGAAACAGAATGAGACATGGGCAATATTCCTTTGCAAAAAATTTTGTTACACTGCCAATTACTCTAACAGATGATCAAGGCAATCACCATGGAAAACTTACCGCTTATTTTAGTTGACGGCTCATCATATTTGTTCCGCGCTTATCACGCAATGCCGCCACTGACTAACGAAGCTGGCCATCCAACTGGTGCAATGTATGGCGTGATTAACATGTTGCGTAGACTGATTAGCGATTATCCCAACTCACATATTGCCGTTGTGTTCGATACCAAAGGCGGCAGTTTTCGCAATGAGCTTTACGCCGAATACAAAGCAAACCGTTCAGAAATGCCTGAAGAACTTGAGCAGCAGATTGAACCTTTATTTGGCATCATCAAAGCAATGGGTTTTCCATTAATTGCGATAGCAGGTGTTGAGGCTGATGATGTCATTGGCACGCTCACTACCCAAGCAACAGAACAGAAAATGGAAGTTGTTGTCTCGACAGGCGATAAAGACATGGCGCAGTTGGTTAACGAACATGTCACGTTAGTCAACACCATGACCAACACAAAAATGGATGTTAAGGGTGTAAAAGAAAAATTTGGAGTGAACGCCAATCAAATCATTGACTACCTAACGCTCATTGGCGACACGTCAGATAACATTCCTGGTGTGCCAAAAGTAGGCCCAAAAACCGCGGTAAAATGGCTTGAAAAATATGGGTCACTTGATGAAATCATCAAACACGCTGATGAAATCACAGGCAAGGTTGGCGAAAATTTACGTGATTTTTTACCCCAACTACCATTAAGCAAACAGCTTGTCACTATTAAATGCGACGTCGAATTGTCACAACATATTTCTGATTTGAACTTAGGCGAGCCCGATAAAGAAAAACTTGCCAACTATTTCAAAGAATTCGAATTTAAAACCTGGTTAAAAGAGCAGCTGAATGATGCGCCAATCGAAATGAAACCTAAAAAAAATAGCTCAGAAAACTTAATCATCGACAAAAAAAGCTTTGGGTCGCTAATAAACAAACTGAAAAATAAAAAATTATTTGCATTTGATTCCGAAACGACAAGCTTAAACTATATGAAAGCTGAAATTGTCGGCCTATCATTTGCAACCGATGAAGATGACGCGGTTTATATTCCTGTGGCACACAACTACCCTGACGCACCTGATCAACTTGATCGCACCTGGGTTTTAGAACAACTCAAACCTTTGCTAGAAAGCCATGATCTCAAAAAAATAGGGCAGAATTTAAAATATGATAAAGAAGTGCTAGCCAATTACGACATCACGCTCAACGGCATTGCTTTTGACACCATGCTTGAATCTTATGTGTATAACAGCACTGCTAGTCGGCATGATATGAATTCATTGGCATTAAAGTACTTAACACACAAATGCATTAGCTACGAAGATGTTGCTGGTAAAGGCGCGAAACAAATCTGTTTTTCTGAGGTTGACGTGAACACCGCGGGAGATTATGCCGCTGAAGATGCTGAGATCACCCTAAAATTACATCAACATTTTTGGCCAGAGTTACAGAAAGATGCTGCGCTTAAAAAAGTATTTGAAACAATAGAAATGCCGTTGGTGAACGTGCTATCAAAAATGGAACGGCAAGGTGTGCTGATCGATCAAAGCAGCCTAAAAAAGCAAAGCGTTGAGCTGGGCACACGCATCAGTGAACTTGAAGAAAAAGCCTATAAAACTGCTGGACGAATGTTCAATATGGGTTCGCCAAAACAGTTGCGTGAAATTTTATTTGAGGAGCTTGGCATTCCCGTCATTAAAAAAACTCCAACAGGTCAAGCGTCAACCGCCGAAGAGGTGCTATCTGATCTTGCGCTGGATTACCCCTTGCCGAAACTCATTTTAGAATATCGCAGCTTATCTAAGCTTAAATCTACTTATGTCGACGCCCTCCCTCAACAAATTAATGACAAAACAGGTCGTGTGCATACTTCTTTTCATCAGGCTGTTGCTTCAACAGGTCGTCTATCTTCATCTAACCCAAATTTGCAAAATATACCGATTCGCACTGAAGAAGGTCGACGTATTCGTCAGGCGTTTATCGCGCCAACAGGTTATAAAATGGTTGCTGCTGACTATTCTCAAGTTGAGTTACGAATCATGGCGCATTTGTCAAAAGATCAAGGCCTGCTTGATGCATTTTCAGAAGGTGCGGATATTCACTCAAGCACAGCCTCACAAGTCTTTGGCGTGCCCATCGATAAGGTAGACAAAGAATTTCGTCGTCGCGCAAAAGCTATTAACTTTGGTTTGATCTATGGCATGTCATCATTTGGATTAGCCAAACAATTGCAAGTTGATAGAAATACTGCGCAAGAATATATTGATGAATATTTTCGACAATATCCTGGCGTCAAAGCTTATATGGAAAATACTAGAAAAAAAGCGCACAAAGATGGCTTTGTCGAGACAGTATTTGGGCGTCGTTTATACTTGCCCAACATCAACACCAAAAATGTGATGCAACAAAAAGCTGCTGAGCGAATTGCCATTAATGCGCCCATGCAAGGTACTGCCGCCGACATCATTAAAATGGCAATGATTAATATCGACGCGGAACTCGCCAAAAACAACATGGATGCAAAAATGATTTTACAAGTTCACGATGAATTAATTTTTGAAGTGGCCGAAAATGATAGCGACGAGCTCGTCAAGCTCATCAAAACGCTTATGCAATCCGCTGCGAAATTGACTGTACCACTCATTGTTGATGTTGGGGTTGGCCATAATTGGGATGAGGCGCATTAAGCTTATGGAAAAACAAACGATCATTTTAGTCCACGGCTGGAGCGTTACTAACACCGACACCTATGGTGAGCTGCCTGCACGACTCGAAACTGAAGCCAAACTTGGTAATGCGCCTGAAGTTGACGTTCGTCACATTTATTTGAGCAAATACATCAGCTTTAATGACAGCGTGTTGCTACCCGATCTCGCTCATGCTTTTGAAGCTGCGCTGCATCGCGAGCTTCCAACCTTGCTCAACGAAGGCAAAAAATTTATTGCCATTACACATTCAACCGGCGGACCAGTCCTTCGTTATTGGTGGCAAACGCTTTATGCTAAACAAGAACGTGCTTGTCCAATGAGCCACTTAATTATGCTAGCGCCTGCTAATTTTGGTTCTGCCCTTGCGCAACTCGGCAAATCACGTTTAGGGCGTATTGCCAGTTGGTTTAATGGTGTTGAACCAGGCACAGGTGTGCTTGACTGGTTGGAACTTGGTAGTGAAAGCAGTTGGCAACTTAATCACGATTGGATTTGCAGCACGACAGACCCTGCCAAACAAAACGACCCTGTGTTTCAATTTGTATTAAGCGGACAGACCATTGATCACAAACTTTATGATCATGTCAATCACTATACCGCTGAAACCGGATCTGACGGCGTCATTCGTTTAGCGAGTGCTAACTTAAATTCACAATACATTTGTTTAGCACAAGATAAAGCCAACCAACAGCTCACCGTCAAACAACATCAGACATCACCTGCGACAGCGTTTGCGATTGTACCTGGGGTTTCGCATAGTGGTGCTGAACACGGGATTTTACGCAGCATTAAAAAAACACATGACAATCACCCCACTGTTAATTTAATTTTAGCCTGCATGATTGTTAAAGATGCGCAAAGCTACGAAAAAATTGTTAATTTATTTAACGCACAGAATGAAACGATACAGCAACTTGAGCGCGTCAACGTGATTGAGAGCAAAACCTTTCCTGACCGTTACATGATTCAAGATCAAGACTCAATGATCATGTTTCGATTACGTGACAATTACGGTCATATCATTAATGATTATGCCATTCGTCTTACCGCCAAAGATCATTCGCCCAGCGCGCTAGCGCCTGGTTTTTTTATTGATCGACAAAAAAATGCTAAACAAAATGGCGCGCTGACTTACTATGTCAATTACGATGTGATGAATGGCTGCCCTGCCATCGTTTATCACGACAAAGCCATTCGCCCAGAACTGCATAGCATGCAAATGTTTGGGCTTAATGTGATTGCACAGCCCGACAACGGCTTGGTGCACTACCAACCGGCGGATTTAATGGCAAACCAAAATTACTTACGTGAATTTATCAAACCGAATCAAACCACGATGATTGATATTGTCATGAATCGTGTATTAGAATCTGAATTATTTACGTTAACGACAGAGCAAACGCCAAGGAGTTTTAAATAAAAAGCTTTCGTCAGAAGTTTGATCATTTAATTGAAGACTGGATCCCCGCCTCCGCGGGGATGACAGCAGAAGTTGAACTGGGGTCCCATTTACGCGGGGATGACAGCGATAAAGTTATCACCCCCAATTTGGCCAGAGATCCGAGAATGGCCATTTTGAACTGGATTCCCGTTTGCACGGGAATGACAATTCTACTGTTGTCATCCCCGCGTAGGGTGAAGCGGAGGTTGAAAAAGCGCGAGCTTTTTCCCGCTGAACGCCCGAGACAGGAGTCGAGGGCAGGCTTTCAAGCGAAGCATGGAATGCGCAGCGCCGAAAGGGATCCAGTCGTTTAGTAAAAACTCAATCAAGCGAAAAGAACTTTTACAAATTAGGAAACCACCAATGAAACCATACATCCTGCTCACCGCACTGCTCAGCACACCAGTCATTGCCGCGCAATGCCCAAGCATTCATGACGTGTTAAACAACAACCAATGGCAAACGCCAGCAGGCTGGCAACAGCTTCCCTTGTCACCACTAGCCGGCGACACCGGTAAGCACACATTTGCCATCACTGGACTGACGCACGTTTTTTACTTATCTAGCACAAAAAATGTCCGCTGCACCTACATCAAAGCAGGCACTGGCGTACAGGCCAATACATACGTCATCAAACAGCATGTGCCAAATTTTCAGCCTGGGAAAGGCAATTGGCAACACATCATCGACAACACCGTTTGGCGTTGCGCAGCAAAAACAGCCGCGAAGCACATGACAATCATAAAACCTGAAGCTTGTCTGTGGAATACGCCTTAGGCCTGTGCCTACAACATTTTCAGCATATTTTTTATTTGCTGCACTTGCTTAAAAAAGTGATCAGTTTAGAATCCGCCGGAGTATATTTATAAATCTTGCTTGAGAGGCGAACAAATATTTCTCACCCATGACTTGTTGAATTTAATCTTTCACGCCACGCATAACGACGAGGAGACACTACCATGACGAAATTAAACACACTTGCAGAAGTTCAAGCGATTGGCCAAGCACTCATTGGGCTTGATCCTGCCGCATTTAACCCCAGCTTAAGCACACCGCTATTTGCCGCTATGGGCTACCTCGTCTCAGATAGAAAAAAAGAATTTGGATTTGATGCCGACCGATTCAATATGCGCGCAATTAACAAGGCCAGTGATGATAACGCAGACTCAAAAGCGAAAATAGCAGAAATGATACAAGGACAACCTGAATGGAAAAAAGCGTTTTTCAATGGATTATTGTTGCAACAAGATTTTCAAGAGCAAAAATTAAAAGAGTCTGCAAGGCTTCAAGCAACTGCTGATTGCTTGCTGGCTAGCGAAAAAGCGCAAAGTCAAAACGCTAAAGCTATCAGACTACCTCAGTATGCTTTATATCAATTGGGCTTATTATTTTCGCAACACGCCGAAGCATTTGCAAAAATGAAAGAAGGTAAAAAATCAAAAACGGGCAAGCGAAAAACCTATCTGCAAACTCTGATTGATCGACTCACTCACACCGATTATCCGCTTCACGAAAACATCAAAGCGATGCTCGGGAGCGTTTGGCAGACCTACACTCAAACATTGGCAGAATCAAAAAGCAAACATCATACCGCAGACCGCATTCAGGCCTTTAAACAAATTGGTGATTTCTTCCGTCACACTGCCGCCATTAATGGACATTTGATTGCAAAAGTCGAAGTTGGCACAAGCATGATTGCCGACCAAAACAAAGCAAATGAAGGCATTAGCTTAATTTCATCAGCCTGCCAAATGATAGCGGAGCATAAGCTCGATGAAACACATGTCGCCAGCAACCAGCGGCTCGACGAAATTTACGAAATTGCCCATACTATTCTTACCAAGCACGGATCACCTGCAGCAAGCTTGCAACTTGCTATGTTAGACAATCCGCTAACTGATCAAGAGGCAATGCTCACTGAAGGAGCAGCTAAAGGTGGTAATGATGCGCTGGTTGAGCACACAGCGCGTGCGCGAGCACAATCGGCCGCAAAAAATGCAGGCAAAGAACAACAAAGAATTGCTCATGGATTAAGTCGACAATTTTTTGAAAAAGCGAAAAGTGTTGATGAACGCCTAAACCATTTCGCTTCGCTGGTCATTAACTTAGAAGAAACTGTCAAGCAATGGGCAGCCACATACCGCGACAACATTGGACGGTTTAAAAAGCTCTCCAACCATTGGGCAAGCATTGTTTTTGGGATCATTGCTGAAAAGAATGAAGACTTATTAATTCGCCCCGCTATGGTAACACATGTGCAACGCCTCATTGCTTTAACACACGACGAGACTCACGCACATCTATCACAAAAATTCCTTAAACAATTAAGTCAGTCAGCTGACCGTGCTGAATCGCCTGATAAACGATTGAGGCCGCGTGAAAAAACAATGAAAACAAAAGTGCCCGCATCTCCTCAACAATTACAAGCCATCTCTGTTCAAGCTGGTGAAAGCTACTGTGGTCTACTCGTTTCACACTTAACCAGCACAGAAAGATTAGCGCAATTAAACGCGGCCAAACAAAAGACCGCGCGCACTCTATCGCTTATCGGATTAACGCTAGCTGAGAAGAATCTAGACCAACTCGTTAACACCATTAGAATAAATGCTACCGTACCTTATCATGGAGCCACTGCGGTTGCTCTGAGTGAAACCGAGTCATCTGTCAAAACAACAGATGGTGAATTTAAAAAAGAAATCGATTTGTTTGAAAATAGATTGCGCGACAAGCTGCGCAGCACGCTTACTGAGATATGTCATGCATCTGGCACTTATGAGATGTTTGAATCACTCGCACAAGCAGAAGCGGCAGATCAAGAAAGAGTTCAAAAATTGGCTGAACATTTTGTTCAAACCAACTTACTTCCAACGCTCACAGACAAAATAACACAACCTCTCGATGAACTGCTCAAAAACGCAAGAGCCGATATGATTATTGTTCGCGCAAAAACGAGCATCGAAAATGCGCTGGGTGAGCATAGCACAAGAGCGTCTGTGATTAACGCTATACGCCGAGCGTTAATTGATGCGGACTTTAACCCTAAAAAACCCGCTGAGTTTGCCAAAAATATTCGACGCGCTGTGGGCGAACAGATTAAAGCCACATTTAACGTCACAAGAAAAGGAACATCGCAATATAAACTCTACGAACAGGCTAAAAAATCCATTGAAGCCGCTATCAATGCTGCGCTTAAGGGATTAAAACTTACAACAGAAACAACAACCTCATCACGCTTTGGTGGCAAAAAAACGACAACCACATTTCATCCTACAAAACCGACCCATGAAATTTTGAAGGGTGAAACTATTCAAAGAAGTTTGTCTGGTCACTTTGCCACAACGCTCTCCACCGCACGCGAAGCAATGGCGGCTGGGTTTGCCGCTCACGCTGAGACTGTTAATAAAATACTCGCGGGCAACCCAATCCCCATGGATGCTGGTACTGCTGATCCAACACAACAATTGATTTTCACCCATACAAATGAGGCATTGCAACGCGTAAGATTTTCGGATGCTGAAAAATTAGATGGTTATCTGAAAAACTTTTTATTTCACCGCGGTAATGCACGGGCTAAATTTATCGGGCTTGCTGAAACGTTGGCGGCAAGGATTAACTCGCTCGAGGCAGATAAATTCCCTGATCGCTTATTCTGGCGCCGTGCAATGCTTAACATTTTTCTAGAAAATGTTGACAAACTCAATGCCGCTGATGTGATGGGGCCACTCACACGCCTGGTATTGACCACTCAAAACTCAAACGTGATGGAAACCATGGCAGATGCCGTACTCATCATGACAGCGCTTGATAAATCGCTCCATATGCCAAGCATGCGTGAAGATATCATTGCGCTTGAACTGTTAGCTGATTTGGCACATATCAAACTCAATCGAAACACAAAAAGTTTTGCCGAACATAGAGAGCGCGAGGTACAGCGTTATATTACCCAAATGCAGCAAAAAGAAGATGGCACTGAAATTGAAGGAACGTTTTCCGTTGAAACCTGCGATGTTATTCGCGCGAATTTGCCCGAATTAAATACAGCAAAAGCGAATGCCGCCAAAGCATTAGCCGCGCAATCAGAAGCCAGACAATTATTGTCAGCACTGAACAGATCGCCTGATCAATTTGAAGATGATGGTGCTTACCAAGCGCACTTAACAGAAAATGCTGAGCAAATAAAACTTCAAGAATTAACTTATAAAAAGGCAACAGAAGAAGCTACTACTGCTGTTCGGGCTGAAGATGCCCTGCGCGACAAAATTGAAGAGCCCGTGCGTGAAATGGTCGACAGTGAACTGAGGCTATCTGAAACCTATGTCAACGAATCACCAACCTTGTCTCAATCGCTTGATGACAATGTTGCTCATCTTTCAAAAACTGCTCTTCCATTACTAGCCAATACCACGATGGGTTTCCCGCCAGACGATGATGCAGAGCAAGCTGTAGAAGAGATCGTCGGTGAGCTGGCAAAAGATTTTGATAACGAAGCGCTTCAATCAAGCGGCGAATACCAGTTTAAAAACGAGTCTGGGTATGATTTTGCAGCTACCGGTCTCGGAGATAAAGTCGATGAATTGCAAACGTCATATATCGAGTATCGCAAAGCAGCTGACCTTGCATCCACTTGGATGAAGTATCATCGTCAGGATGTTGATTTCGCGCACTCGAGAGAATATGTTGATGCTAAAGCGAATGAGAAAGATACGCTCAATGCGTTAAAAGCGGTGATACGTGAAGCTATTTTCCCGCTGCATGATCTTGAGTTTGTGCCCGAGGATTTTGAAAATGAAACAGCCGCTGAGCTTAGCCCTGAAATGCAAGCTATCATCAGCCACTTAATGTTGCTTGATAACCCTCATTTAGCAGCTGACTCATTAAGTGACACTCAACGCAATCATGAGCTCAAACGACTCTATGACAAAATGGATTTGTCGCTCAAGCAAGGGCTCTTCATGCGCGCTGCATTGCTCAATAATTCCAAACAATTATTCACATTGCATGAAAGAACAACCAATATTGTGTTGCCAAAACTAACTGAACGATTAAACCCTGAGCTACCGCTTAGCCTTCAGATTATTGCTATGTCGGCACTTGCTCAGCACTTATCACAGCTTGGTGAAAACAAGGCCTCTCTCTTTAACGCGTGGTTTATCGCCGAAATTCTTGTTGCTCATATCAAGCATGTTGATCAGCTTGGTGGCACGTTGGTGCAACAGGCCGCGTTTAAAAAACTTGAAGCATTGGCTGTTCAATTTAAACAAACGCTTATCAATGAGCGTCTTGCGCCAGCCACACTTGAGTGGAATAAAGCGCGTATTGAAGCAGCACAATCTGCATTTCGTCAACGAGCAATCACCACCACCGCCAAATTACACAGCCCAGCCGAGGAAGACGGCCAGGATTATTGGTCAGATGAGTCAGGCGATGACGAGGAATCAGACTCTGATGATGACGCTATGCAAACTGTCGCGGCAGCCGGACCAGCTGCTGATGATGCCACTGACAGCAGCGATAGTTTTCATGCGGAAGAACACGCTGAACTTGCTGCAAGATTGTTTGAAGGGATGGCACTTGCCGCGCTACAAAAACAGCCTGACCCAACGGTCAATCCAGAGGAGTGGGTTGCATCTGCCTTGAAGCGAGATTTCTTTTCTGATTCGATCAGGGTGAATGATGCATTAGATGAATATGACAATTTTATTAGAGGCCAGGGCGATGAGCTATGGGCATTCATTCAAGCAGTCTTGCCGGAAAATTATGAAGACGCGCTTGTTAACCAAACCACTGCTGATAGCTTTTTAGCTGCACTTCAACCATGGTTAGCTGCCAACGTTGGCGATGAGGAGTTTGGGCAAAGTCCCGCTGCAAAAGTCTTAGCCATGGCTATTGATTTAGCCTACTGGGGACACAGCCATCAGAATGATCTAGACCTTAACAATGATAATTATGCTCAGCTTCGTGGTTATTTAACTCAGTATGGCATTATTCCAGAATTGCCTGGTGACGCAGAAGCTGAGGCAGCCATTGCTGCTGAGGGCAGAGATGCACTTGGATTCGGAGCAGCATTTGCAGGTTTGGATAACGATGCAGAAACAGATGAAGGTGCGGCTGCTGCTGCACCACCACCGCCGCCCGCTGCTACGAAGCCAGCGTTAGAAAGCACGGCGCCGCCTGCTGGCGACGCAAGAGCTGCACTGCTTGCTTCGATCAACGCGCTACGAGATGATAACTCAGATGAAGAAGCTCAAGAAACAGCTGCGCCAGCAGAAGGCGAACCACCCTTAGCAGGAGGTGCTGCAATGGCAGC
>PANR01000011.1 GCA_002707695.1 Legionellaceae bacterium | reverse complement strand
TATCGGTTTGTTGCAAAATATGTTCTGCCTTACCGCCTTTACCTTGGGTGAAAACAGGAAAATGTTCCAATATCCAAATCTCATCAGGCGTGCTTTCATCACGATTTTGAGTGAACTCACGCATATTATTAAAAACAATTTGATAATCTTGCAAGCCGAGATTTTTTATGTTGATGTTTTTCATAATCTGTAATTTTTGTTGTCATGCCCGCGCAGGCGGGCATCCGGTGATTTAATAGATATTGTAAATGAGAAATTTTTTATTTGAAGAGTATTTGCTATATGACTGGATTCCCGCCTGCGCGGGAATGACAACGGTGTGAGGTGATTATAACCCGACATTATTTTTCTCCAACACCTGTTCTGCCCGATAACTTGATCGTACAAATGGTCCTGAGACGACTTCTAAAAATCCTTTTTGCAAACCAAGCTGGCGGTATTCTTCGAACTTTTCAGGTGTCACATAACGTTGCACCGGCAAGTGATTAGGTGTCGGGCGAAGGTACTGGCCAAACGTGACAATATCAACCTTTGCCATGCGAAGATCATTTAAGCACTCAGTAATTTCTTCGTCCGTTTCTCCCAGCCCTAGCATTAAACTCGTTTTCGTTAAAATCTCTGGCTTAGTTTTTTTAGCATACGCCAATAATGAAATGGTTTGCTCATAACTCGCACGTGGATCGCGAACAGGGTGGGTGAGTCGTTTCACGGTTTCAACATTTTGTGCAAAAACAGAAATACCGGAATTCAGCAGCAAATCAATGGCATCGGTTGAGCCTTGAAAATCAGGCGTTAATACTTCAACCGCAGTTTGTGGTGATGATGATTTAATAGCTTTAACACAATCTGCATAATGCTGTGCACCACCATCAGATAAATCATCGCGATCAACTGAAGTGATAACGATATATTTTAAATTCATGAGTTCGACTGCGCGTGCAGCTGCTGCAGGTTCTTCTGGATCAAGCCAGCCTTTGGGGTTGCCAGTATCCACAGAACAAAAACGGCAAGCACGCGTGCACACCGATCCCATGATCATGATAGTTGCTGTGCCGGCAGACCAGCATTCATTAATGTTTGGGCATTTGGATTCTTCGCAAACCGTGCTGAGTTTATGGGTTTTAACAATCTCTTTAACAGACTGATATTCGCTACTGTTTTGTAGGCGGACCTTTAGCCAGGGCGGTTTGGTTTGTGCGTTGGGTGTGTTTGCAATAGCGTTCGGTTTAATGCCATCTTTGATCGCATTAAATCCTTGTGGAGTGTTAAATTTTGCGCCGCTTCGGACGATATAGTCGTGAGTCATCGTACTTTGGACTATACAAATATTTGCCAGATATTGCCAGTACTGACAGATGGTTTGCTGAGTAATAATTAGTTTGCTAATAATTATTGCTGGTAAAGCTGTTCTCATTCCTGATTCGCTCGCGATCCAGGAATAAAGTTTCGCTGTTATACCCACGAAAGTGGGGATCCAGTGATGTTGGTTAAAAACTGGATTCCCGCCTGCGCGGGAATGACAACAGAGGTTGAAAGCTGGATTCCCACCTGCGCGGGAATGACAACAGAGGTTAAAAACTGGATTCCCGCCTGCGCGGAAATGACAACAGAGGTTGAAAGCTGGATTCCCGCCTGCGCGTGAATGATAACAGTGAAAAAAACATGGAAATTTTCCCTAGTTACGTTAGAATGGCCGGCTCTGGCTATAGACGATTGCGAAAGTGGCGGAATTGGTAGACGCACTGGATTTAGGTTCCAGCGGGGCAACCTGTGAGAGTTCGAGTCTCTCCTTTCGCACCAACAACGACAAGGTAATAATTATCATGCAAGTATCCGTAGAAACACTAAAAGGTTTAGCTCGCAAAATCAGCGTTGAAGTGCCCGCAGATGTGGTTCAGCAGGCGGTAAAGCAGCGTATTAAACAAGAAGCCAAGAAGACGAAGATCCAAGGTTTTAGGCCTAATAGCCCAATGCATGTGAAAGAATTTGAAAAGCGCTACGGTGAGGGCGTGCGTCAACAGGTTGTTGGCGAGCAAGTGCGTCAAAATTTACATCAAGCAGTTGTTGAAAAAGGGCTGAGATTAGCTGGGTCGCCAGAAATCAAAGAAGTAGAAGACAAAGCTGATGCCAATTTAAGGTTTGTGGCAGAATTTGAAGTGCTTCCAGAGCTTAAACTAAAAGACTTAAAAGGCACCAAAATAACTAAATTCATTTCTGAAGTGAGCGATAAACAAATTGATGAAACCATCGAAAATTTACGCAAACAACATACTGAGTGGACGAAGGTGGACAGAGCAGCTAAGGCTGAAGACCAAGTAAACCTTGATTTTACTGCAACTTTAGATGGCAAGCCTGTGAAAAATAGTGAGGCTAAGGATTATCCAATCGTCCTAGGTCGTGGATTGATGCCGGAGAGTTTCGAGAAGCAATTGGAAGGTAAAAAAGCGGCTGATGAGTTTACGACGTCCATTGATTATCCAAATGATCACCCGAACAAAGACATCGCGGGTAAAAAAGTTGATTTTGCTGTTAAGGTAAATGAGATATCTGAACCCAATCTCCCTGAGGTAAACGATGACTTTGCCAAAAAGCTAGGCGTGGGTGATCCGACAGTTACCGGCTTGCGTGAAGAAGTAAAGAAAGCGCTGCAAGAGCAGCTTGATCAGGCATTGAAAAATCTGAATAAACAAAAAGTTATAGAGGCACTTTTAAAGTTAAACAAGAGCATTGATCTTCCAAAATCGTTGCTCGATGCTGAGCTTAACGCGCTTCATCATCAAGCAGGTCATAACCACGGTCCTGATGAAAAATGTGATGCTCATGAAAAACTTGAGCCAGAAGCGAAAAGACGTGTCAGTCTAGGGCTTATTATTGGTGAGTTTGCTCGCCAATGGAACATGCATGCTAATCCAGAAGCTGTTCAAAAGATGGTTCAACAAGCTGCGATGACATCACCCAATCCAGCACAAACCATGCGGTGGTATAGTGAAGACCGTAGTCGTCTTGGCCCAATCGAATGGTTGGTGCTAGAGAACCAAGTGGCTGAACGCCTGTTGGAAAGTGCAGATGTTCAAGAGAAAAAGCTAAGTCAGGAAGAGCTCACTAAAGAGCTTGCACCTAGCGAATAATAATTTTTTCAGCCGATTCATCAGGTTTTTTAGCCTAGCTTCGCCTAATACAATATGTTAAGCTTAAATCGTGGGTAATATATTCACAAAAGGATGATGATAGAAGGAAATTTTCATGACAAATATGACACCTAATTTTGATGATTCAATTCAGGCCAACTTGGTCCCCATCGTGGTTGAGCAAACCTCGCGAGGTGAGCGTTCATACGATATTTATTCTCGACTTTTAAAAGATCGAATCATTTTTCTTGTTGGTCAAGTTGAAGACCACATGGCAAATTTGATTTCAGCACAATTACTTTTCCTCGAATCTGAGAATCCAGACAAAGATATTCATCTCTACATCAACTCACCAGGTGGTTCTGTCACAGCTGGATTAGCAATTTATGACACAATGCAGTTTATTAAGCCTGACGTGAGTACCATGTGTATTGGCCAGGCGTGTAGCATGGGCGCTTTTTTATTAGCAGGTGGCGCAAAAGATAAGCGTTATTGCTTGCCGAATTCACGTGTGATGATTCACCAGCCTTTAGGTGGTTTCCAAGGTCAGGCGTCTGATATTGAAATTCATGCCAAAGAAATTTTATACATCAAGGATAAGTTAAATAAAATACTAGCAGAGAAAACGGGTCAATCTATCGATCGTGTCAAAGAGGACACAGATAGGGATAATTTTATGAGCGCAGATGAAGCGTTAAAATATGGATTGATTGACAAAGTGTTTGATAAGCGCGAAAGCAGCTAATTGGGGGAATTTATCGGATGACAATTAAACAATCTGGCGGCGGCGAAAGTAAAAATTTACATTGCTCTTTTTGTGGAAAGACGCAGCATGAAGTAAAAAAACTGATCGCTGGCCCTTCAGTGTATATTTGTGATGAGTGCGTGGATTTGTGTAATGACATCATGCATGAAGAGGGTGCTGATGCCGAGTCTGGGCAAGTTGAAAATAAAAAACTTCCCACACCTATCGAAATCAAAAATACACTCGATGAATATGTCATTGGGCAACAGTTTGCAAAAAAAGCACTGTCAGTAGCGGTTTATAATCACTACAAGCGAATGCAAATTAGCAAAGGCAGTGATGAAGTTGAGCTAATGAAAAGCAATATCATGCTTATCGGCCCAACAGGTAATGGTAAAACGCTATTAGCTGAGACGCTAGCGAGAATTTTGAATGTGCCTTTCACGATTGCTGATGCAACAACATTAACTGAAGCAGGTTATGTGGGCGAGGATGTCGAGAACATTATTCAGAAATTATTGCAGCGCTGTGATTATGATGTTGCAAAAGCACAAACGGGCATCGTTTACATTGATGAAATTGACAAAATCTCTCGTAAATCTGACAACCCTTCTATTACACGTGATGTTTCAGGCGAGGGTGTTCAACAAGCTTTGCTAAAGTTGATCGAGGGTACTGTTGCATCTGTACCACCTCAAGGTGGTCGCAAGCATCCTCAGCAAGAATTTTTGCAGGTTGACACCTCAAATATCCTGTTTGTTTGTGGCGGGGCTTTTGCTGGATTAGAAAAAATCATTCAGGATCGCACCGAAAAAGGCGGTATTGGCTTTAGTGCTGAGGTGCGAAGCAAAGATGATCGTAAACGTATTGGTGAATTGCTTTCGCAAGTCCGCCCGGAAGACCTCGTTAAATATGGTTTGATTCCGGAATTTATTGGTCGTTTGCCAGTTATTGCCTCGCTCGAAGAGCTCGAAGAGAAAGATTTGGTGCGCGTGCTAACTGAGCCACGCAATGCATTTGTTAAGCAATATCAAAAATTATTTGCGATGGAAGATGTCGGGCTCGAATTTACTGATGCTGCACTGCATGCCATTGCTCATAAGGCAATTGAGCGAAAAACAGGTGCTCGAGGATTGCGTTCAATTTTAGAAAATGTTTTGCTTGATTTGATGTTCCAATTGCCGTCGATGGAAAATGTCGAAAAAGTAGTAATTGACGAAGGTGCGATTACTGGTGGCGCTGAACCGTTGGTTATTTATAAAAATCCAGATGCTTCTGAAAAGCAAAGTGAAGCAAGTTAACCATTGTTTTAATTTGGAATGAATGATGAGTCAAATAATTGATCCAATATCGGATGGTCTTTTACCTGTTTTACCGCTACGTGATGTTGTTATATATCCTAACATGGTTATTCCTTTGTTTGTTGGGCGCGCACGTTCTATCAAGGCGCTAGAAGCCAGCATGTTGCAAAGCGGCAAGCGCGTTTTTCTCGCTACGCAAAAAAGTGCGAAAATTGATGACCCAGGCATCGATGATTTATATCAAGTGGGTACCGAGGCGGTAGTATTGCAGCTGCTCAAATTACCCGATGGCACCATTAAGCTGCTTGTTGAGGGTGAGGCTCGTGCCAAGATTGTTGACCACTCAACGCAAACTGATTTTATCGCGGTTGAAATTGAACATTTTGGCGAGCTTTATTCTGATCTCAAAGAAACTGATTTGCGTGAAGTGCTTGTGCTTCATCGTTCAGCTTTATCGTTGTTTGAAAAATACGTCAAGCTTTATAAAAAATTACCTGTGGAAGTGCTAAGTAGCTTAGCAGGGATTGAGGAGTCTGACCGTTTAGCAGATACTATTGCTGCACACTTGAACTTAAAACTTAAGGATAAGCAAGTTTTACTTGAGACCGCACAGATTAAAGATCGGCTAGAAAAATTAATTGCTTATATTGAAGGTGAAATTGAATTATTAAAAGTTGAAAAACGCTTACACGGGCGCGTTGAAGCGCAAATGAAAAAAAGCCAACGAGACTATTATCTCAATGAGCAATTGAAGGCTATTCACAAAGAGTTGGGTGATAACGCACCTAAAGAAACTGAAGAGCTGGTTGAAAAAATTAAAAAATCGGGCATGACAAAAGAGGCGAGTGAAAAAGCGCTTGCTGAAGTTGAAAAACTCAAACAAATGCCAGCGATGTCTGCTGAGGCAACTGTTTTACGCAATTATCTAGATTATTTGCTTGCAGTGCCTTGGAAGAAGAAATCAAAGGTTAAAATCGATCTTGATAAAGCACAAAAATTATTAGATAAGCGTCACTATGGTTTGGGTAAGGTTCAAGAGCGTTTTGTCGAATATTTAGCAGTTGAGCAACGTGTCAGCAAGCTTCGTGGACCAATACTGTGTTTGGTGGGGCCGCCGGGTGTGGGTAAAACCTCATTAGGTCAATCCATTGCAGAGGCCACTGGCCGTAAGTTTACGCGTGTCTCGTTGGGCGGTGTGCGTGATGAGGCTGAAATTAGAGGTCATCGGCGTACTTATATCGGTTCTATGCCAGGTAAAATTATTCAAAAGCTGAGTAAAACGGAAGTAAAAAACCCAGTTTTCATGTTAGATGAAATTGATAAGATGGCTATGGATTTTCGTGGCGATCCGGCCTCTGCGCTTTTAGAAGTATTAGATCCCGAGCAAAATAATGCATTCAACGATCACTATCTTGAGGTCGACTATGACCTTTCGTCTGTGATGTTTATTGCAACCGCTAATACGCTTGATATTCCACCGGCATTGCTTGATCGCATGGAAATTATTCGATTGTCAGGGTACACCGAGGCTGAAAAAATACATATTGCACGTAATCACCTATTGCCTAAACAGCTAGAGGCTAATGGCTTGCAAACCAAAGAATGCAGTTTGTCAGATGAGGTTATTCGCGACATTATTCGTTACTACACTCGTGAAGCTGGTGTACGTAACTTAGAACGAGAAATTGCTAAGATTTGTCGAAAAGTTGTGAAGCAACTGGTGGTAAACAAAAAAAGAAAGCGGGTTGCAGTAACACCTGACAATCTAGAAGATTATTTAGGTGTGAGGCAATTTCATTATGGTGTTGCGGATGAAAAAAACCAAGTGGGACAAGTCACCGGGCTCGCATGGACAGAAGTGGGCGGTGAGCTACTTCGCATTGAGGCGGCTAGTGTGTCCGGCAAGGGTCGTGTTACATTGACCGGTCAGCTTGGTGAAGTGATGCAAGAGTCTATCCAAGCGGCAATGACTGTTGTTCGGTCGCGTGCGAGCGCCTTAAAAATTAGCCAAAAATATTTTGATAACCATGATATTCATATTCATTTGCCCGAGGGCGCTATTCCTAAAGATGGTCCAAGCGCAGGCATTGGTATGTGTACAGCGTTGGTTTCTATGGCAACTAACACGCCTGTACGCGCCGATGTGGCGATGACAGGTGAGATTACCTTGCGCGGTGAGGTGTTGCCAATTGGTGGTTTAAAAGAGAAGCTTTTGGCTGCTCACCGTGGTGGTATTAAAAATGTGCTTATTCCTCATGAAAATGAGAAAGATTTGAAGGAGATACCTGATAATATTAAAGCTGATTTAAAGATCCATCCTGTCCGTTGGATTGATGAAGTGCTGGCTTTAGTGTTTGATCCGCCCCTCAAAAAACCGGCAAGCAAGCGCAAGCCGGCTAAAAAATCACCCACAAAAAGTCGTGCAAAGAAGAAAACGACAAGCAAAAAGAAAGCGACTAAAAAGCGTCGCTAATGCGTTAAAAATAAGCGTTATCAAATTATCGAGGATCTCTAGTTGACAGTCGGCTCTGAGCATTGGTATAACTAGTTGGTAGCGGTAACAGACATTTTGTTTGTTACCGCATTTGTTTTTAGTTTTGGGAACTTTTAATTAGAGGAAGGATAGAGCATATGAATAAAGCTGAAATGATAGACAGAATTGCAGACGACGCAAAATTGTCAAAAGCAGATGCTGAGCGCGCATTGAATTCGATGATTAATACGGTGATTGAAGGAGTGAAAGCAGGCGAAGAAGTGATGTTGATCGGTTTTGGTACTTTCAAAGCATCACAGCGTGCAGCGCGTACTGGTCGTAACCCACGTACAGGTGAAGCCATTCAGATTGCAGCCTCAACCGTACCAGTCTTTAAAGCAGGTAAGGGCTTCAAAGATAAGCTTAAAGGCTAATTTGTTCAAAAATAAGCTAATTTCTACTGGGATTCTGTGCCATTTCGGCACAGAATCTTTAGCAAAAATCTCATTTTCCCCTGGCAATTCTCACTGACATCACGTAAACTCGCCGCTCGTTTCATTGATGGGGCGAATAAGGCTGTATTTTCAGTCTTTCCGGGTGCTTAGCTCAGCTGGCAGAGCATCGCCCTTACAAGGCGAGGGTCACAGGTTCGATCCCTGTAGCACCCACCATCTTGAAACATGAATATACTAGGTATATCCAAAGTGCGGAGTGGTAGTTCAGCTGGTTAGAATGCCGGCCTGTCACGCCGGAGGTCGCGGGTTCAAATCCCGTCCACTCCGCCATTTTTACTTTATCTTTCTTTTAGTTTCGGTATGATGTTCTCGATATCCATCAAGGAATAAAGAGAGTATCTATGCTACAAAGTATCCGAGATAAAACGACTGGTTGGATCACGAAGATCATCCTTATTGTCATCATTTTAACCTTTGCTTTATGGGGTATTCAGCGGCTTTTCGTTGGCGGCAGTGGGACGGCAACCGTTGCGAAAGTTGGTCATGCCCACATTACCTCAGATGCCTTTAGCAATGCCTATCAACTTGCTCGTCGACATGCGCAAATGCAATTGGGTTCACATTTTTTTGATAATCCTAATTTACCCGAACAGCTTAAACAAAATACCTTGAAGCAGCTCGTTAGCGCTGCAGCCTTGCAGAATAAACTAAACAGTCTAGGTTTTATCGTGGGTCCTAATTTATTGGAAGCTAATTTAATTGGTGTGCCAGCTTTTCAAGATAATGGTCAATTTTCTCAGCAACGATTTTTGCAAGTCATTACAGGCATGGGCTATACCACTCAGCAATTTATGGCACAACTCGCTCAGCAAATTATGACTGCGCAGCTACAGGCTGGGTTAATAGGAAGTGATTTCTTTTTGCCAAAGGAAGCGGCTAACACACAAGCGTATCTTGACCAAGAGCGCCAGTTTAATTATCTAATCATCCCTGTTAGTCATTTTACAAAGGCCATCCAACCGAGCGATCAAGCGCTTCATGCCTATTATCAGCAACATCAAGCTGAGTTTAAAACGCCCGAGCAGGTGAGTGTGAGTTATATTCAGCTTTCGTTGGCTGATCTTGCAAAAACTATTCATCCAACAACAGCGGCGCTACAAGCCTATTACCAGGAGAATATTAATCGCTTTCACCACCAACCCTTTGATAGCGTGCAGCCACAGGTGAAGCAAGCTTATATCCAAGATGCTGCGCAGAAGTTGTTTGCAGCGAAAACAAATGATTTGACAAACTTGGGCTTTGAACATCCTAATGCATTGCAGCCGTTAGCGTCCGCACTTAAATTGCCCATACAAACCACCGCGCTATTTTCTCGTCAGGGCGCCAAAACAGGACTGGCTGCAAATCATGATGTGGTTGCGGCAGCGTTTGGCCCACAGGTTTTGCAAGAGGGTAATAATAGCGGTGTGATTACTTTATCCAACAATACGGTTGCTATTTTACACCTCAATCAACATGCTGCAGCGCGATTGAAGCCCTTTGCTGAGGTAAAGGCTATTATTTCAGCCCGCCTTGTTGGCCAGCAAGCGCAGCTGATGGCTGAAAAAGTCGGCCAGCAGTTGGTCGCTGATATTCAAGCTGGACGCTCGACAACGGCTTTAATGCAGTCACATCAGTTGGTTTGGCAGCACAGTGCTCTGGTAAACAGGCAAGCGAAAAAAATTAATCCACAAGTCTTAACGGCAGCATTTCAATTGCCGTTGAATAAACACGCGGCAAGCGGCTTAAGTTTATCTGATAAAGATTTTGTTGTGGTCAATTTGAAAGCATGGCAGGCGGGCAAGCCAACATTAACACCTGCTGAGCAAAAAACTTACCAACAGGTGATGGCGCATGCTTATGGATCTACTGCTTATCAGCTTTATCAAAAACAAGTGTTCAGCGAAGCAGATATTCGGTATTATGAAAAAAACATGCCGGTTATTTCTTAGATAACCACAAAGAAGGAGTGATTGATGGAAAAAACGCCCTTAAAAAATATTCTGGCCGATAAAGGTAGTGATATTCATAGCATTGAAAAAACCGTCATGGTGCAAGAGGCAGTCTGCCAAATGGCCAGCTTGAAGATTGCTGCAATCCTTGTTTTGAAAGAAGATAAGCCCGAAGGGATTTTTACCGAACGCGATGTGTTGCGAAAAATTGTTTGTGAAGGCAGAGATCCTAAAACAACGAAGTTGAGTGAAGTCATGTCGACAAACTTGACCACACTGACCCCCGATGATTTTGTCTCAGACGCAAGTAGTATTATGACAGATAGCCGTATTCGACATATCCCCATTGTTGATGATGCAGGGAAATGCTGTGGGTTGGTATCTATCGGTGATGTGAGCCGGTTTTATATGCTTGAGCAGAAAAAACAGATTAGTCACCTAAAAAATTACATTAGTGGCGATCACCCAACGAATCCAAATAATAATCTAGAGCAATAAATACGAGTGAGTTTTGCTATCGTTCGGCCTTGATATTTGACTAACGTGTCTCAAATAAGGGGAGAACAACAATGGCAGGACCAGTACTAGCAGTATCTACAGCAGCAACGTTTGCAGAAGTGGCGGCAAGATCGTCAATGCGATCAGCGATGCTTGATCGTTGCATGGGTAAAGATCATATTAGTTTTGCGGATAGCCCGCAGGCTGATGTTGATGCAACGTTCAGTATTCCACAAGCAAGAGCGCTGGCATGGGCCGTTTGTCAGAAGGGCGTTCACGTTAAGACCGTGAATTTTGGCGCGTGGCCTGTTGACCTTAAGCAAGGTCAAGTAGAGCTTGCTTTTTTTGATGCGGCACAACACGCACCTTCGTTGGTTACTTTACAAGCTGCAAGTGGTCTTTCTGATCGATTAGTCTTACAACTTGAAAAAAATAAATGCTTGCTGCTGTGTCAATCTTGTGAGAGGCTAAGCTTTGCTGGCACTGAAGCGTTTAGTGAGCTTGGGTTAAGGGCATTAGCATGGGCGCTTTCTCAGCCGAGCAGCAAGGTCACGCACCTTGATTTTGGTCAGCGTCAAACGCCTGATGTGTTAGCGGGTGAGTTTGAAGCGCTTTTTTTTGATGTCGCTACCAAAGGAAAACTTGATGACATGAAAGTTTGGTGTGGCTTGTCAAGACGTACAACTGATCGGCTTTTAAGGAATTTTGCAGTGAGTCGACAGTTTGATTTAGTTGATGGGGCAGACGCGCCGCCAGAGCCGCCAGCCTTAGGGTTTTTTAGCGATCCAGTGGGTTGGATGAGGGCTGCTTTCTGGGGCGAAACAGCACGTGTTAGAGTGATTGATGCTGGCAGTGATGATATGGGTGCTTCTCAAGGCGCTGCTCAAGCAGACCCAATGGCGCCCTAGTGCTTGATATTATATTTTTAATATCATGATTATTAACAGAAATTTGTTTTATGTAAGCATATGCTTACAGGCTTGAATCGTGTATAATAACACGATAAGTCATGGATACTGACCGGAGGTTACATTGAGCAACAAACGACATATTAATTGGGTAAACACCCTGTTTTTAACCATCATTCCCATTATCGGTGTTGTGGGCACGGTGTTATTCTGTGTGTATTCACTGGTCTCATGGCCAACCTGGATATTGGCAGCGTTTATGCTGACGGCAGGTGGTTTATCAATTACAGCGGGTTATCATCGTCTATTTGCCCATCGAGCTTATAAAGCGGCGTGGCCGGTGCGTTTGTTCTTTGTGCTGTTTGGTGCAGCGACATTTGAGGGGAGTGTGCTGGAATGGTCTACTGATCATCGCAACCACCATCGCTTTACTGATACCGACAAAGATCCTTACAGTGTCAAAAAAGGATTTTGGCATGCGCATATCGGTTGGTTATTCGGCCTCGATGAAAAATCACGTGATTACAGCAATGTTGATGACTTGCAAAAAAGTAAATTGTTGCGTTTTCAGAATCGATACTATCGCGCATTTGCTATTGGCATGGGATTCTTGTTCCCAACGGCTATCGCTGCATTATGGGGTAATCCATTAGGTGGTTTGATTGTCGCAGGTGCTTTGCGGATCACTGTTGGTCATCACGCTACGTTTTGTATTAACTCAGTTTGTCATTTGTTTGGTAAACGTACCTATTCTGATAAGATTTCTGCCCGCGACAATTGGCTGACCGCGCTCATCACATTTGGTGAAGGTTATCATAATTACCATCACCAGTTTGCCTTAGATTATCGTAACGGCGTGCGCTTTTATCATTTCGACCCGAGTAAATGGCTGATTCGTGGGTTATCTTATGTTGGTTTAACCTCAAACTTACATCGTGTGCCCAAATATCGCATCATACAGGCGCGTATTGAGGCGCATCAACGTCAATTAGCAACAAAACCTCAAGCGCAACACGCGGTGCTTGAACAGTTGCATGACGCTATCTTACAGATGATTGGAAAAATCAGAGAGTTTGAAAAACAATACGCTGAGTCTAAATTAAAAAGTTACCGAGTAAAGCTCAAGCAAGCGAAAAGTGATTTGCACAACTTGTTTAATACCTGGAAGCGTGCCCGCACGTTACGAAATACTGCGATTATGTCTTAGTGTAGTATCCAGGCTACGATTGCAGCCTGGAGAACACATGATCAGGCTTTATTGAGGAGTGCCTGGTCTAGATGTAGCTTGCTGGGCCTCACCAGCTTCTTCAGGAATCGCCGCAAAAGTTGGTTTAAACTTGTCCCAGAGTGAGCCAAATTTATTTGCCACGTATTGTCTTTCGGGTGTGCTTCTGCGTTTTATAACTTCTGTAGGGGTGGTTGGAGAGGGCGTGCGACTTCTTGGTGCGTCTGCACCGGCCGCTTCTGCCGCTGCTTCTAACTCTTCTTCAGCAGGTGCTTCAGCAAGTGCCGCTAATACATTGCTCATTGATTTACCACGTCGATGGCCTCCGCCAGGGCGTGCTTTGGGGCCAACATGGCCAAAAGGATTAGGTTTTCCAGAATTATTCATGTTTATCACCTTATTGTTATTATTATGACAGGCGATCATAACACGATTTTGGACAATAAAAAAGCTATTCTTCGGCTAAGCTCGCCAGAGACATGATGTGGAAACCGCCATCAACGAAGAGAATATCGCCGGTGATGCCTCGAGAGAGGTCTGAGCAAAGAAAGGCGGCTGTGTTGCCCACTTGTTCGATCGTGGTATTGGCACGCAGCGGCACGACCTTTTCATTTGCATCAAGCATTTTACGGAACCCTTTGATTCCACTAGCAGCTAAGGTTCTCACCGGGCCTGCAGAAATCGCGTTAACACGAATGCCTTTGGGGCCCAAGCTTGCCGCCATATAGCGCATATTGGCTTCAAGGCTAGCTTTAGCAACACCCATGAGGTTGTAATTAGGAATGGCTCGTGTGGCGCCGATATAGGTCATGGCAACCATGGCAGCGTCTCGGCCCTCCATCATCGGCGCAGCATATTTGGCGAGAGCAGCAAAGCTATAGCTGCTGATATCGTGTGCCATACTAAAGCCTTCGCGTGTGAGATTCTCAAGATAATTGCCTTGAAGCTGATCGGCTGGCGCAAAGGCGATAGAGTGCACCAGACCATCAAAACCGTCCCAATGTTTTTTAAGCTGGGTAAAAACGTTGGCAATTTCTTCATCATTACTGACGTCACAAGGAATGGCAATTTGGCTGTCAAACTCAGCAGCCATTTTTTCGACACGATCTTTAAAGCGTTCATTTTGATAAGTAAAGGCTAATTGAGCACCTTCACGGTGCATCGCTTTAGCAATGCCATATGACATGGATTTATTGCTGATCAAACCAGTAATCAAAACGCGTTTATTTTGCATGAACGACATAGCGTGCTCCTTCTAACCATTTCAGGCGATTTTATAGGGATAATGACGTTTTGTCACCTTATGAACGCCAAAGATCAAATAGGCTTCGCATGCCTGCGCGATGCATCACACGAAATGTTGTGAAAAAAGGCGTATGAAATTTATTAGACAGCCGGTCAATCTCATCAGCGGTCAAATGATCGGGTTGTTTTTGTAGTTGCTTTAGTACAGCCTCAATGCGCACAGGGATCTCTGACGCATCGCGATAATACACCTCACCATTTTTGTTAATAACATAGCAAAAGTTGGGCAGGCCACCATAACGCAAGTGCGCGGTACCATTAATATCATCAACAATAATTGTTCGCTTTTCCTTTTCAAGTCGGCGAAGGTGTTTAGCCTGTTTTAGTTTATCGACAAAGAGCTTGTGAGGGGGTATGTGGCTGCCAGGGTGCGTTTCGCGTGTGTAGAGCAGTAAAAAGTGACAGTCAGTAAATTGCTCTTGTAGCTTATTCATTGCATTGATTTTGCTGATATAGGCTGGGCACGTGATGCTGCCACAGCTTAATACAACGTGTTTGTCAAAATAATCAGATAACCTGACGGTTTTATCATCCAAAGTACGTGCTTCGAAATCAGGGGCTTTATGATTAATTTTAGGACCGGCAAAATGTTCAGTGTTCGCGAATTTTTTCCTAAAATGTGTGTAATTGTAGTTATCTTTCTTTTCCATGAGCGCTTCCAAGTTTCGTCATTAAAATAACTTATCCAATAGTCTAACTATAAACTTTGTCTTCTTTGAGAACAAGCTTGGTGTATAGTAGTTTCCCGCCACTCGCTTACTAATCTCACTTAATGTGGGATAGGGCGCAATGCTGGTGGCAATTTTGCTGATATGGAGTTTGTGTTGAATCGCTATGGTCCAAGGCAAAAGCAATTCACCAGCATGAATTCCTACGATGTCACAGCCTATGACAATGCCATTAGGCTGAGTTATGATACGAATTTTACCGTCAACTTCACGCTGAGTTTGTGCGCGGTCGTTTTCACTAAATGTCATTTCGATTATTCTGGGTTTTTTGAAGCGTTTTTTCGCTTCTTTTTTGCTCATGCCAACATGGGCTAATTCAGGTTGTGTATAGGTGACCCAGGGAACAGCACGATAATCAACTTTTGCAGGTAGTTTGAAGAGGGTATTACGAATGACGATGCCAGCGTGATAGTTTGCAACGTGCGTAAATTGAAAACGCCCAGTAACATCGCCGATCGCAAAAATTCGTTTGTTGCTACTTCTTAAGCGCTTGTCTACAAGAATGCTATGCTGGTTTGTTTTAACTTTAGCTTTGTCCAGCTCGAGGTCGTCAATATTTCCTCGTCGACCGGTCGCGATGAGAAGGTGAGATCCCTTGATGCTATGCGTTTTGCCTGCAGCCTCATAATATACAATGATATCATTGTGTTGAGATTCGACTTTAGAAATAGATTTAATAAATTCAATTAACTCGATGTTGTTTTTTGAAAAAGATTTTCTGATATATTCCACAAAACCAGGATCGTCTTTTGGCAAAATGCTTCCAGCAACAAGTTGGGTAACGGGCGTGCCAAGTTGTGCATGTGCTTGTGCCATTTCACAACCGATCGGTCCCCCACCCACGACGAGGAGTTTGTTTGGCCGTTCGTCAAGATCAAAAATGGTTTCGTTAGTGAGGTAGGGCGTTTTTTCAAGTCCAGGAATGGGTGGTACTGCTGCGGTTGAGCCTGTTGCAATAACAAAATATTTTGCCTTGATAGTGCTGTCATTTATTTTCAAGGTATGACTGTCAACAAATTTGGGCGAACCTTTAATAACGTTGACGCCTAGCCGCGTAAACCTTTCAACAGAGTCATTCGGTGCAATTTGTGCCTGCACACGACGAATATGTGCTCTAATCTTCGAATAATCAACTTGGGGAGTTATTGATTTGATGCCAAAGGAGGTGGCAGATTCCATAGTGTGGGCAACTTGTGCTGCTGCAATCAAGGCTTTTGATGGTACACAGCCATAATTCAAACAGTCACCACCCATTTTATTATTTTCAATTAACACAACAGAAGCGCCCATTTGAACCGCACCTGCAGCCAAACTAAGCCCGCCTGAGCCTGCCCCGATAATACAAAGTGTTGGATTAAGCATTGCTTTATTTTTTGAGTTCATTTTTTCCTCCGCTTTTGGTTTTCCACTTTTTGTAAACAATGGGTAGCAGCGACAAAATGGCTAAGCCAAGAAGGGGTAGCAATATTGCGGGTTTAAAAATAATGCTCAAGTCAGGCGCTTTACCTTCCGCTAATAATGCGCCTAACCCATTGCCTATAGAGACATAAACAAATGAGCCGGGAATGATGCCAAAAAATGTTGTGATAAAAAAGATCGTAAGCGTGACACCAAATAAACCAGCTACAATGTTAATTAGCCAAAAGGGGAAAATGGGCACAAGACGTAAAAAAAGCAAATAACTCATCGAATTTGCTTTAAATTCTTTTTCTAACTTATTAATAAATTTTCCAGCTTTGCGTTTTAATAAATCAGATAAAGCAGTTTTTGCCGCTAAAAAGATTAAGCAAGCACCAATAGTGGCTGAAATAACAACATAAAATGTGCCTAGCCATAGGCCAAACAAAAAACCACCAATCAACGTGAGAACAGTTGCGCCGGGGATAGAAATAGCAGCTGCTATAACATAGATAATAATATAGATTATTGCTGCAATCACATGATTTTTATCGGTCCATGCCAGCAATTGCTCGCGATGAGCTTTTAGGGTTGAGAAGGTAAGGTAGCGATGAAGCCCCGTTGCAAAAAAGATAAGCAAAGCAATCGCTAATGCTAGCAGAGGTATAAGGCGAGTCCATCTAAATCCTTTAGTCATCGTTTAACTCCAAGTCCTTGTCATATTACTCTAGCATCATGGCTAAGCTTTCGCTAGGATAGCCTGGAATGCGTGATTACAAGGAGAGCGTGCCAATATGTTAATGCTGCGTTTATCATTTCTTTTATTTTTGGCAATTATTTGGACTGCAATATTTGCGGTTATTTTTGCTGTGACCAGTGTGTTTCATCTTTTACTATGGGCATTGTTATTACCGCTCTGGTTAATCATTTTATTAGCGGCTGCATTCTTTTATGTAGGGCCGTTGAGACGTTGGTTAGTGACCAAACCGCTGCTCAAGGTTGCGCGTAAGGTGATGCCTGAAATGAGTGCGACTGAGCGCGAAGCGCTCGAGGCAGGCGGTGTTTGGTGGGAAGCGGAGCTTTTCAGCGGAAAACCAAACTGGAAAAATTTATTTAAAATACCTAAGCCAGCTTTAAGTGAAGAAGAAAAAGCATTTATTGATAATCAAGTAGTGACCTTATGCGGCATGCTTGATGACTGGAAAATTGTTTATGAAGATTCTGATTTACCGCCAGAGGTTTGGACGTATATCAAACAAGAAGGTTTTTTTGGCATGGCCATTCCAAAAGAACATGGCGGTTTGGGTTTTTCAGCATTAGCACAATCAACGATTGTGAGTATGATCTCTACGCGTAGTTTGAGTGCAGCGGTGAATGTCATGGTGCCAAATTCCTTGGGACCGGGTGAATTGCTGTTGAAATACGGCACTAAAGCGCAGCAAAAACAATACTTGCCAAATCTTGCACGAGGCAAAGAGGTGCCCTGTTTTGCATTAACCTCAGCCTATGCAGGGAGTGATGCTGCAAATATGCAAGACTATGGCGTGGTGTGTAAAGGCGAGCATGACGGTAAAGAGGTGCTTGGCATACGTGCCAATTGGGATAAACGTTATATTACATTAGCGCCTGTTGCTACCTTGCTTGGCTTGGCTATCAAACTATTTGATCCTGATCATTTGATTGGTGATAAAGAGGATGTTGGTATCACCGTTTGTCTGATTCCTACGCATTATCCGGGTGTTGAAACGGGCCATCGACATTTCCCTGTGTACCATGCCTTTCAAAATGGGCCAACGCGAGGCAAGGATGTTTTTATTCCGCTTGATTTTATTGTTGGGGGTGTGGAAAACGCCGGAAAAGGCTGGCGAATGCTTATGGAGTGTTTGTCGGTTGGCCGCGCTATTTCATTGCCCGCGCTCAATGTAGGTTGCAGCAAGTTGTGTACGCGCATGACGAGTAATTATGTGAAATTGCGTGAACAATTTAATATTTCTATTGGTAAATTTGAAGGGATAGCCGATGCGTTAGGCGAGACTTCAGGCTTAAACTATATTGCTGAAGCTACACGATTAATGACAGCCCAGGGCGTTGATTTGGGAATTAATCCATCATTATGTTCCGCCATAGCAAAATATCATATTACAGAAATTGGACGAAAAGCAGCAAATCATGCGATGGATATTCATGGCGGTCGCGCCATTCAAGCTGGACCACGTAATTATATATTAAACGGTTTTATGAGCATACCTGTTGGGGTAACAGTTGAGGGCGCAAATATTCTCACGCGTAATCTTATTATCTTTGGTCAAGGGGCAATTCGATGTCATCCTTACACATTTAAAGAAATGGAAGCTGTGCATATTGAAGATGATAAGCAAGCATTGAAATGTTTTGATGCATTAATGTTAAAGCATTTAAGCTTTACGCTCAGTAACATGGTGCGCAGTTTTCTTTATGGTTTAGGCTTTGGTAATTTTCTCAGAGCGCCTGTTAAAGGTCCAACCTCGCATTACTATCGAAAGTTGACCCGTTTGAGCACGGCATTGGCTTTAGCCTCAGATTTGTCGATGGCGTTGCTTGGGGGTGACTTGAAACGTATGGAGAGCCTATCGGCTCGTTTAGGGGATGTGTTGAGTTATTTATACTTAGCTTCTTGTGTGTTGAAATACTATGATGATCATGGGTTATCACAAGAAGACTTGTCTCACGTTGAATGGTCGTTACAATATTGCGTATATCAAGCGCAAGAGGCGCTCATGCATTTTTATGCTAATTTTCCTAAGAAGTCGGTGGGCAAGCTGATGCGCGTAATTAGTTTTCCATTTCGCCGTCGTTTTCGTCCACCGGCTGATAAGCTTACACATGAATTAGCGCATGAGATGATGGCCCCTTCGGCATTTCGTGACCGCATGACACAATACTGTTTTGTTGGGCACTCAGCAGATGATCCAACAGGCCGTATGGAACATGCGTTTAATAAAATGTTTGAAGTCGAACATTTATTGAAAAAAATTCACACTGCTCAGCGTAATGGTGTGTTGCCAAAACACTTATTACTAAAAGATAGATTGCAGCGTGCCGTAAAGGCGGGTGTTCTTAACGAGCATGAAGCCAGTGAAGTGCAAGCGTTTGAAGCCATGCGTTTAGATGCAATGCAGGTCGATGATTTTTCGCCTGAATATATAGGTCGACGAAAATAAAACAAGGAGCAATTATGCCAAGAACAACACCGCAAACCCGTCCAGTTTATATTGTGGATGGGAATCGAACCCCATTTCTAAAAGCCAAAGGAATCGGCCCTTTTTCTGCATCTGATTTAGCAGTAGAAGCGGCCAGAACATTGTTGGCAAGAATGCCATTTAGTCCAAGTGATATCGAAGAAGTCGTGGCAGGATGCATGATCCCCAGTGAGGATGAAGCGAATATCGGGCGCATTATCGCGCTGCGTTTAGGTTGCGGCAATCATGTGCCAGGTTGGACCGTACAGCGCAACTGTGCATCAGGCATGCAAGCACTGGATTCTGCATACAAAGATATTGCCATTGGGCGCCATGATTTAGTGCTGGCGGGTGGTACCGAAGCGATGAGCCGTTCACCGTTGATCTATAATCGCAACGTGATTGAGTGGTTTTTGCGTTTGATGAGCGCGAAAAGCATGGGCGCACGCGTTGGGACTTTTTTAAAATTACCGCTAGGCAATATGTTAAAACCCATTATTGCATTGTTGCATGGTTTAACCGATCCATTATGTGGCATGGGAATGGGCCAAACTGCTGAGCAGGTTGCTTATCGTTTTGGTATTTCACGTGAAGCAATGGATCATTTTGCTTTTGAAAGCCATCAACGATTAGCGCACGCGTTTGACCGTGGGTACATGACAGAGATCACACCGATTATTGATGGGAAAGGAAAGGTTTATGACATAGACACCGGATTACGCCCTGATACAACACTTGAAAAGCTAGCGACTCTTCGCCCAATGTTTGATAAGAAGTATGGGCTAGTGACCGCGGGCAACAGTTCACAAGTTACTGATGGTGCTTGTTTTATGGTGCTAGCGAGTGAAGACGCGGTTGAAAAATATAAATTACCTGTGATGGCGGAAATTAAAGATGTGCAGTGGGGCGCATGTGATCCACGTGAAATGGGATTAGGGCCAGTACATGCCACTACACCGATTTTACAGCGTCACCAGTATCAGTTAAGCGACATTGATTATTGGGAGATTAATGAGGCCTTTGCAGGGCAAGTGTTGGGTTGCTTAGCTGCTTGGGAAGACGAAGCGTATTGTAAAAAAGTGCTAGGCCTGCCAGGTGCTTTAGGTGCTATTGATCCTGAGCGGTTAGATGTTGATGGGGGTTCGGTTGCCATTGGTCACCCCGTCGGGGCGAGTGGCGCGCGCATTACACTGCATTTGATTAATGTTCTCCAGCGTAAAAATGCAAAACGAGGTATCGCTACTATCTGTATTGGCGGTGGTCAAGGCGGTGCAATGTTAATTGAGCGGGTGTAGTCAAAATTCTCCCTGTTAATTGAGCGGGTGTAGTTAAGATTCTCCCTTTTAATTGAGCGGGTGTAGTTAAGATTCTCCCTCCCTGATAAGGGAGGGTTGGGGTGGGTTGCAAGATTGATCAACCCCCCTAAATCCGCCCTTTATCAGGGGGGAATAAAATAGGAGTAAAATAAATGTCATACAAACACTGGGAAATGAAAAAAGATCACGAAGCGTTAATTTGGTTGTTCTTGGATAGAGAAGGGAAATCAGCTAATACGCTTAATGAAGAAGTTATGCAAGAGCTCGATCATTTGGTCGATCAAATTGCACAAGATCAACACTGCAAAGGTGTTGTCATTGCTTCTGCAAAAAAATCAGGCTTTGTGATGGGCGCTGATATAGAGCAATTTACGAAGGTCAAAGATGAAGAGCAGGCCTATCAATTTATTCGTCGTGCGCACAAGGTTTTTGATAAGCTGGAAAAGCTCTCTGTGCCGACAGTGGCGATGATCAAGGGTTTTTGTTTGGGCGGTGGTTCAGAGCTTGCCTTAGCCTGTCGTTATCGTGTGGTAGAAGAAACGCGTGCTACACGCATTGGTTTGCCAGAAGTGTTATTGGGCATTCACCCGGGTTGGGGTGGTACGGTTCGTCTACCAGCTGTTGTTGGCGGTATTAATGCGATGGACATGATGCTCACTGGCCGCATGATTGATGGCAAAAAAGCATTTTATATGGGTTTTGCTGATGTTGCTGTTCCAGAGCGCCATTTGGTTAATGCTGCTCGGCAAATCGCACTCACGCAGCCTAAGAAAAAGAAATTACCTTTTATGGCGCGACTAAGTAATCACTGTTGGATGCGGTGTTTATTGGCTAATTTTGTGATGAAGAAAAAGGTTGCCGCAAAAGCACCTAAGCAGCATTACCCTGCACCTTATGCCATCTTAAAGCATTGGCAGCGATTTGGAAAAAAACGAACAGAAAAAGCTTATGAAGCCGAAGCGCGTTCTGTCGCACAGCTTGTTGTTGGCGAAACGGCACAAAACCTTATTCGTGTTTTCTTTTTGCAAGACCGCATGAAAAAGTTGGGTAAATCTACTGAGTTTAAAGCAAAACATGTTCACGTGATTGGCGCTGGCACGATGGGTGGCGATATTGCTGCGTGGTGTGCATTTAGGGGCATGACGGTGATGTTGCAAGACCGTGAGGAAAAATATATTTCACCGGCTATTAAGCGAGCTTATACGTTTTGCAAAAAGAAATTAAAAAAACCGCGCCCTATACAAGAAGTGATGGATCGTTTGATTCCAGATGTGAGCGGCGATGGGGTTAAAAATGCAGATGTGGTGATTGAGGCAATTTTTGAAAATCTCGAAGCGAAACAAAAGTTGTTTCAAGAGGTTGAAAGCAAAATGAAGCCTGGCGCCATTATGGCAAGTAATACATCAAGCATTCCTTTGGATGACATTGCAAAAGCGTTAAAGCATCCAGAGCGATTAATTGGCATTCACTTTTTTAACCCCGTCGCTATGATGCCGTTAGTTGAAGTGGTTTACACAGCGAGCAATAGCCAAGAAGTCATTGCTGATACCTTAGGCTTTGTAGCGGGGCAGTTAAAAAAACAACCTGTGCCAGTGAAAAGCAGCCCAGGATTTTTGGTGAATCGCTGTTTAATGCCTTATTTAATGGAAGCTGTCGATTTAATCGATGAAGGTGCTTCGGGCCCAGCGATTGATAAAGCAGCTAAATCATTTGGCATGCCGATGGGCCCAATTGAATTAGCGGATACTGTTGGTTTAGATATTTGTTTGCATGTTGCAGAAAACTTAACACAGCATTACGGCGGCAAAGTCTCTGCAAAACTGAAGTCATTGGTTGATGCCGGTAGGCTTGGTAAAAAATCAGGCCAAGGTTTTTATAAGTTTGAAAAAGGCAAGCCGGTGAAGCATGGTGGCGCCTCGAAAGTATCAAACGACGATATTACGCATCGACTCATTTTACGTATGCTAAATGAGTGTGCGGCATGTTTGCGAGAAGGTATTGTAGAGGATAAAGATTTATTAGATGGCGGTATGATATTTGGTACAGGTTTTGCACCGTTTCGCGGAGGTCCCATGCATTACGCTGAGAAAAAGGGGCAGGGTGAAATTGTAAAGTTGCTTCAACAGTATGAAAAGCAGTGCGGTGAGCGCTTTAAGCCCGATGCTTATTGGCTAACTGACTAATGACAGCGCTTTTGCAACATGTTAGGTTTAGAAGATGAAACTTTGTCAGTACATTGCAGGATTAGCTTTAGCCGCAGTATCAACTGCGGCATCTGCTTTAACCTTTCCTTTACAGCCCGGCCAGGATATCGTCGGTCACGTGCAGACCATTACGGTGGGCCAAGACATCAACATCACACATATTGCTCAGCAATATGATGTGGGTTATTACCAATTGGTTGAGGCAAACCAAGGCAAAGATATCAATCACCTCCAAACAGGTGATCAATTAACAATTCCAACGCAATATATTATTCCCAATGTGCCGCGAAGAGGGATAGTCATTAACCAGGCTGAGATGCGTTTATTTTATTTTCCACCGAATAAGCATGAAGTTGTAACGTATCCGGTTGGCATTGGTCGGGCAGGGTGGAATACACCTGTCACCGTAGCTAAAATTATTGAAAAAAAGGCTCACCCCACGTGGTTTGTCCCGCAGTCCATACAGCGTGATTTGGCCTTACAGGGCATCCAATCACCCAAATCCATTCCAGCAGGGCCAGGTAACCCACTCGGGCCGTATATGCTACGTTTGAGTATGCCGACATATTTGATTCATGGGAGTAATGATGCGTCGACCGTCGGTCGTCGTAGCAGCTCAGGCTGTATTCACTTATACAATCCTGATATCACAGCGCTTTTTGCCGCTGTGCCGGTAGGAACACGCGTTAATATCATTAATAACCCATATCTTT
>PANR01000010.1 GCA_002707695.1 Legionellaceae bacterium | reverse complement strand
TGTTACCATCACGCCATGGACAATTTCATTTTTGGTCACGCATCAAGTTGGGTTGGTCGCTTCGAAAAGAAAATTACCAGCAGGCAATTGTATTAACTAATAGTTGGAAATCAGCGTTACCCGTGTTATTTGCCGGCATAAAGAAGCGAATAGGGTGGCGGGGCGAAATGCGTTATGGTCTGCTCAATGATATACGAGTATTGAACAAGCATCGATATCCTTTAATGCTTCAGCGTTTTTTAGCGCTGTGCATGAAAAAAAATGCAAAACATCCCAAATGGTTTCAAACGTTTCCTGAACAGTTAAAACAAAAGACGATGTTGTCTGAACAAAAATCACTTCTGCCCATTTTTTCGGTGCCTGAAGTTGATCAACAGGCAGTGTTGAAAAAACTACAGCTTAACGTTAATAAAAAAATTCTTGCGCTGTGTCCCGGTGCGGCATATGGCCCTTCAAAACGTTGGCCGCCAGAATATTTTGCAGAGATAGCAAATAAAAAAATTGCAGAAGGTCATGAAGTGTGGATTTTTGGCGCGCCAAATGATCGTGAGGCCGCGGAGAAAATTGCTAGCCTTGCTGAGGGAAAAGTTATTAATTTAACGGGCAAAACTAATTTGTCTGAAGCTGTCGTATTATTGTCATTCGCTCACATCGTGCTAACTAATGATTCAGGCTTAATGCATGTTGCGTGTGCGTTGCAAAAACCAGTTGTCGCACTTTACGGTTCATCGAGCCCTGATTTTACCCCGCCGTTGAGTGAAAAGGTAAATATTCAATATTTACGAATCGAATGCAGTCCTTGTTTTCAGCGAGAATGTCCATTAAAACACTGGCGTTGCATGCGCGATTTAACGGCTGATAAAGTGTTACCCGCTATTAATTCAATTGAAGGTGAGGCATGATTAAGCGCGTGCTCATTGTTAAAACTTCATCGATGGGCGATGTGCTGCATACATTGCCAGCGTTGACTGATGCTGGAAAAGCCTTGGGTAATATACGGTTTGATTGGGTGGTTGAAGAGCGCTTTGCTGAAATACCGAGTTGGCACCCGCTAGTTGATCGCGTGATACCGATTGCATGGCGCCGTTGGCGAAAGCGCATTGTTAAATCTATTTTTAGCCAAGAGTTTAGAGGTTTTCTTCGCAAGTTGCGTGAGCGACAATATGATGTGGTGATTGACGCGCAAGGATTGATTAAAAGTGCCGTGGTATCTAGATTATCACGAGGTAAGCGTATAGGTTTAGATAAACAATCGTTGTGGGAGCCGCTCTCACGTTTTGCTTATCAGCAACACTGTTCAGTTGATCCCAAGCAGCATGCTGTGACGAGAGTTAGACAACTGTTTTCTCAAGCTTTGGGTTATTCACTGCCCGATCGAATTGATTATGGTATTGATAAAAAGCAGTTCGCCACCAATCAGCCTGCTGACAAGCCTTATGTACTATTTATTCATGGCACGACTTGGAAAACAAAGTTATGGCCTGAAAATTATTGGCAATCATTAGCAAAAAAAGTTGAAGCAGCAGGCTATGAAATCAAATTACCTTGGGGGAATCAAGAAGAAAAAGCACGTGCTGAGCGGATTGCATCAAGTTGTCAAACAGCAAGCTTGTTGAGGAAAATGGATCTTAGCGAGCTTGCTGGTGTTATTGCGCATGCAAAAGCAGTTGTTGCTGTTGATACAGGTTTAGGCCATTTATCAGCAGCATTTTCAGTGCCAACCATTTCACTCTACGGGCCAACTGATCCCGCAGCCATCGGAACAATAGGTGAGAGTCAGGTTCATTTGCATCAACATGTGACGTGCGCAAAGCAATGCAATAGCAATCATTGTGCCAAAAAATCTGAAATTAAGCCCGCTTGTTTTGAAGGTCTTGATGCTGAGTATGTGTTTCATCAACTAAGTGGTTTAATATGAAATTAGCATTTTGTATTTTTAAATATTTTCCATATGGTGGCTTGCAGCAAGATATGTTGCGTATTGCGTCGGCTTGTTTAGATCGCGGCCATGACATCGATGTGTTAACTATGTCGTGGGAAGGTGAAAATGAACTGGGGTTAAATATTCGCATTATTGAAGCGACGTCAAACAGCAACCATCAGCGTGCTAAAGCGTTTGCTGAGCGCATCGCTGACGATATTGATAAATATGACTTGGTGATAGGGTTTAACAAAATGCCTGGATTAGATTGGTATTTTTCAGGCGACGTTTGTTTTCAACATGCAAAACGTCATCGATCTTTTATATATCATAAGACGGCGCGATATAAAACTTATCTTGCATTAGAGGCTTCAGTTTTTTCAACCGATTCGAGCACGCAAATAATGGTGTTAACTGAGCAGCAAAAAAAAGATTATCAGCGGTGTTATCATACACCTGACGAACGTTTCCATTTGGTGCCGCCCGGCATTGCAACCAATGAATTAAGCCCTAGAGAAATGAAGCATAGACGTCAGGAACTTCGTGAAGCGATGGGCATTAGTGATGAGTATGTTGTGATGTTGTTTGTCGCATCGAGTTTTAAAACAAAGGGTTTGGATTTTGCAGTTGCCGCGTTATCGATGTTGAATGATCCTCGTGTGTTGCTGATTGTTGTTGGTGACGATATAAAACGCGCTTATCAGCGATTGGCTAATAAATTGGCGGTTGAAGATCGAGTATTTTTTGTTGGGCCTCAGCCTGATGTTCGTTTATATATGTTGGCAGCGGATATGTTAATTAATCCCGCGCGTGTTGAATCTGCAGGCATGGCAATCATTGAAGCCCTAACCATGGGTTTGCCGGTGATTTTACCTGATCATTGTGGTTATGCGTCACATGTTCAGCAAGCAGAAGCGGGTGTTATTCTTCCTAGGCAATTTGAGTTACAGGATTTGGCCACTGCCATGCAGGATAGTTTAGAAGCAGAGAGGCGCGAGCGTTGGACTCAAAATGCATTGCATTACGTTGCTAATACAGACTTATATAGTTTGGGTGAAAAGGCTGCAAATTTGTTTGAGGAAATGGCATGACATTAATTGTCGATGAAACGTTCAAAAAACATTTTACTAGTCAAGATACCATGTTTGATCAGCTTATGAATATTTCTGGCGAGGTTTTTCGTCAGCACAAAAATCGCTGCACACTGCGGTTTGAGTTATCAGGCGAATTTTATTTTATTAAAAAGCATCGAGCCGTTGGCTGGAGGGAAATTTTAAAAAATCTAATCCAAGCACGACTTCCAGTGATTGACGCGTCAAATGAATATAAAGCAAATAAGCAATTACAAACTCTAGGGTTGCCAACCATTGATATTGTCGCTTTGGCAGTACGCGGTTGGAATCCAGCAAACAGAGAGTCTTTTTTAGTTTCAAAAGAGCTCACTGGCTGTGTGAGCCTCGAAGATCTTTCGAAAACTTGGCATCCAACTTTTGTTGAAAAAACGAAGCTCATTAAAAAAGTTGCAGAGACCACAAAGATTATGCATCAAGCGGGCATTAACCATCGAGATTATTATTTATGTCATCTTTGGTGGCGGCGTGATACTGATCAGCTTTATATTATGGACCTTCATCGTGCACAACAACGAAAAAAAGTGCCGGCGCGCTGGTTGATAAAAGATTTATCTGGATTATACTTTTCAAGCATGAATGCTAATTTAACTCGGCGCGATATTTATCGCTTTTTAAGGTTCTATTTTGATAAGCCGTTGAGAGAAATTATGAAAGAAGAGCGAAATCTTCTCCAGCTGGCGAAACGGCGTGCAATGAAATTGTATCAAAAGGAAAAAAGATGACTGTCAAAAAAGCTATGAATAATCTCAAACATTTTTTGATGCTAAAGCATGGTACGGGTTCTCAGTTTGTTGTGACCGCAGGCGGCTATGATTTGCAGTGCGATGAAATTGTTCGCTTGTTGCCAGGCAGGCGATTAGTTGCAACAGCCGTTTGGAATGGACAGGTGGCCATTGCAAAACTATTTATGAGTCGTCGGGCTAAATCACACATGCAGCGTGAGTTGTTAGGTTTTGAGGTGCTCAAAAAGATAGGGTTAAGCGTGCCTAAACTTATTTATTCAGGCGAGACAGACGTTAAGGGCTTGTATGTTGTTGCCTATGAAAAATTAGATATTGCTGAAAGTGTTGACAAGGTGTGGAAGGGTGACAATGCTGATGAGTTATTTGAATTTTTAAAACAAGCGCATGAGATTTTGGTTAAGCAGCATACTCATCACATTCATCAGGCTGATTTACACCCACATAATTTTCTTATTACCAAGCAAACGGTTTACAGCATTGATTATAGCACGTTAGTGGTTGATAAAGCGCTTTCTCAGCAAGATGAGCTTAATATTCTCGCGGGCTTTTATGCCCAGCTTCATATTAAGCACCATCATTTGCTAGAACAAGCCTTTACACATTATGCAGAGTTAAGGGGCTGGAAGGTAGATCAAGCGTTAATTGATCGTTTGAGAAAGGCTGAATGGTGTCGACGTTATGAGCGTATTAAACGTTTGCGAAAACGATTGTCAAGAAACTCAAGCGCTGTGATGTACCAGCGCGGATTGTTAACAACCCATGCAGTCATACGTGGCAATTATCAGCATTATGTTAATGATTTTTTTGAACTGCCTCATGAATATTTGCGTAGTACCGTGGCATTTCCAATGAAGCTAGGTAATAGCACCTCGGTGTTTGAGATTGCTTTTCCTGGCCATCATTTAATGATAAAGCGATTTAATGTCAAAAATATTTGGCATTGGTTGAGGCGTTGTTGGCGTACAAGTCAGGCTAAAAAAGCTTGGATAAATGGCAATATTTTGCATATGTTAGGTTTGCCGGTACAGGCGCCCGTTGCGTTTTATGAGCATCATGTGCTGGGGTTGACAGCAGGTGGTTATTACATTGCGCGCTATATCGAAGGCGAGTTGCTAAAAGATTATGTTACTAAAAAATTATCTGAAGAATCCATGAGCAATATTGTAGAACGAGTGTTTTCGGTGTTTTCTCAACTTTATACCGCGCAAATTTGTCATGGCGATTGCAAAGCAAGTAATTTTATTGTTTCTTCCAAGGGCCAAGTGGTTTTGATTGATATTGATCATGTAAAGCTGTACAAAAATGTTGAATCCTTTAGGCGGCAGTTTGCAAAAGATATCAAACGGTTTTTGAGGAATTGGAAAGATGATTCAGTGTTTAAGCAGCGAATGATTGAAAAACTCAAAAAATTAGAGCTGAATTAAATGACGATAAAAATAACTGCCATCATTGTTAATTATAATACAGCTAATGAAGTTGGCCATTGTATTGATTCGCTGTTGAAACAGCGTGATGTCGAGTTAGAGATTATTGTGGTGGATAATGCTAGTTCAGATAGTAGCCTTTATGTTTTAAAACACTATCATGATAGCATTAAATTAATTGAGTCGTCTGAAAACTTAGGCTTTGGTCGCGCGAATAATTTAGCTTTTTCGCAGTCAACCGGTGATTATATTTTTTTATTTAATCCTGATGCAAGGTTGTCTGATGAGTTGGGTTTAAGCAAATTAGCTTCATATTTAAAAGTGCATCAACAAGCTGGGCTAGTTTCACCTAAAATTATGGATGAATCTGGCAGGCGCGAAACCTTGCCGTGCTATGTATATCCTGGGCAAAAGCATGCTTCACAAAACTTTTCTCATTTACCTGGAAAGATAGCGTGGGTCATTGGCGCTTGCATGCTGATCCCTCGATCTGTTTATCAGGCAATTGATGGATTTGACGAAAGTTTCTTTTTATACGGAGAAGATGCCGATTTATGTTTGCGAATTCGCCAAGCGGGTTATCAAATTCTTCATCTTGAAAAGGTGTTAGTGGTTCATGTGGGCGGGGCGAGTGAAAAACAAGCGCACTCCTACGATAAAACCTTAAGAAAGCAAAAAGCGCTTCATCACTTTTATCGTCAACATTATACAGCGGGCGATGCTATTCATTTGGTCAGCAGAGAATTGAAGCGAGCAAGGCGACGCTTGCTAGGCTATCAAATCAAGCGATTATTTGGCAGCAGGCATCAATCGAGATGTGAACATTATCGAGCGGTTTATGACAGCTCAAAAGCATTTTTAGGTGCAATTAAAAAATGAAAAAAATTTTGATCCTTTCAGCAGAACGATTAGGCGATACATTATTTCTGACACCGGCATTGGCATTTATTAAACAGCACGCACCTGATGTGCTCGTTGATATGATTGCCTTAACACCGCTTGCCGGCGCGGTATTAAAAAATAATCCTAACCTTCATCAGTTGTTGGTGTTGCCAGATGAAGATGTGATTAAAGCCACTGCAAACGATTATGATGCTATCTTAATCCCACATCTTTCTGATGAAGCGAAACACTATGCGTCGAAGTTTTCAGCAAAGATTCTTGAAAACCCCTACTCGCATCAAATCATGCCAACGGCGGAAAAAGCAATTCGATTCGTGGCTGAGGTGCTAGAGGTTCAATGGAATCATCAGGCGATTGCCTATGAACTATTTCCAACAGCTGAAGAGAATGAGTATGTAAGAAAATCATTGGTCGATAAACAAGTCGATGTAACAGATAATATGATAGTTGCGATTCATTTGGGCTGCCATGGTTTGGCAAAAAAACACAGTTCATGGTTCAAAAAAAGTAAGCATGAAAAAGTTTGGCCATTAAAAAACTTTATCAAGCTTGGCAAAAAATTAAGTTTAGTATATCCCAACGTTCGCATTGTACTCACTGGTTCAAAAGCCGAAGAGGGTCTTGCCAAAAAGTTTTTGAAAAAAGTGCCTTCAGCCATTAGCTTGGTGAATCAAACGAACATACTTCAACTCGCAGCGCTGTTAAAACAGTCTAAACTGTTTATTTGTTCAGATACCGGCGCGCTTCATGTGGCATGTGCGATGAACACCAATTTAATTGGTCTTTACGGACCAACTGACCTTTCACAAACAGGTCCATACCCGCCATCTCAGCACTTTGTTGTATTAAAAAATGCTGATCTCACTCAATTATCTGTCGATACGGTGTTTGAAGCCGCTAAAAAGTTTTTATAACGGCGATCACTCACCATAAAAATCGATAAAAGCACGCACCTTATTATCTTCGTAGGTCATTGGTTTATAAAACATGTAAATATCATATGTGATCAATGGGATATCGGGCAATACTTGAATAAGCGTACCATTGTCGAGTTGTTTCTCAACTAAAGTGTCGCTTGTTAAGAAAATACCAACGCCTTGTTCGCACGCTTCTGTCAGTGCCTCAAAGCTATTCATGGTGATGATAGGTTTTGAGGCTAGAATAATTTTATTATCTAATAATTTCACCACATTCTTTGGTTCTCTCAGCGTATGATTTAATAGTGGGAAATTTACGAGGTCTTCAGCTTTTTTTGGCACGCCATGCTGTTTAATAAAGTCAGGTGAGGCGCAAAGCACATTATGAATGGTAGTGAGTTTACGATGACTTAAATGATGGGTAACACCAATGTGTTCAGGATAGAAAAATAAAATATCAATGTCATCTTTTTCAAAGTTCGGTTCTTTTTCCATAAATTCAATAGACAATTCAATTTTTGGATAAGCTTGATGGAATGCCTTAAGCTTTTTCATCAGCAGTGGTTTGCCCAAGCTTTGCCAAACATGTATGCGTAGTTTTCCTTGAGGCTCCGATTTTTTGTAGTGAACAAACTGCGCTAAGTCATCGACGTTTTTTTCAAGTGTTTTACAGCGCTCATAAAATTGCTGTCCTAATTCAGTTAGTTTGACATGTCGGGTGTCACGAATGAACAGCTGTTCATCGAGTTCAGCCTCAAGATTCTTGATATGTTTGCTCACAGCTGTCGTCGAGAGGTGAAGTTTCTCAGCAGCTTGTTTGAAGCTGTTGAGCTCGGCAACCTGGATAACACATTGTATTTGTTTAAGATTTTGCATACGAACGGCTTATTGTTAACTAAAAGTTTATAATATATCAAAAAATAGTCAATTGTAAAGTTTTTTGGGTTTAATATAATAACCCTAAAAGACAGTGAGGATAACAACATGAAACAAGCATCGGTCGGATTTTCCATTTTTATCATTTTGGTCATTGGTGTATTGTCACAAATCTCAACAGATCTCTATACACCATCATTGCCGGCGATTGCGCATGGTCTTAATGTCGATGTAAATTTGGCACAAATGAGCGTGTCACTGTTTATTTTGAGCCAGGCGTTTACGCAATTATTTTATGGGCCTTTGTCAGAAGGCGTCGGTCGTCGTATTACCTTATTATTTGGGATTGCCATTGCAGGCGTGGGCAGCTTACTTTGTTTGTTTGCAAAAAACATCGATATGCTCTTGCTCGGTCGTGTCATTCAAGGTGCTGGTGCTGGTGCATGCACAGCGCTATTTCGCTCGATTGCGCGAGATAGATTTTCTGGCGAACAATTATCTGGCGCGATGGCAATTGCGAGCAATTTTGTTGTGCTTTCTATTGTTGCTGCCCCCTTTGTTGGTGGGATTATCCAGCAATTTTTAGATTGGCGGGCAGTGTTTTTTATTTTAACGTTGTATACGGTGTTTACTTGGTGCGTGGTGAAGTTTTTGTATAAAGAAACTAGCCAGCACCACCACAAGGACCGTTTAAAATTAAATTTTATCTTACAAACCTACCGAAGCTTGTTTGGTAACCGCCATTTTATAGCGTATTCGTTGTGCGTTTTTCTAACCATGGGGGGTATGATTTCATGGATCGTGTCCGGTCCAGTTGTGTTAATTAAGCTTGTGGGCATCAGTCCAGCAGAATTTGGTACGCTGACGGTATTTATCGGCGCGATGATGCTGTTAGCCAATTTTATTAATGTTCGAATAATTAAAAAAATTGGCATGAAAAACACTATTTATATGGGTTTATCCATTATGCTGATTTCTGGTCTGTTGATGATGGGGCTTAAATTCATTTTTCCAATCGGCATCATGGTTGTATTTATTCCGGCGTTGGTTTTTGTTTTTGGCGCAACGTTTATTTGGCCTAATACATTTGCATTGGCATTTGGTCCATTAGGCGAGATTGCTGGTTATGCAGGCTCAGTCTATGGGTTTATTCAAGTATTAGGCGGTGCCGTGTTTGGTATGGTTATCTCGCATATTAGTGAACAAAGTCAATTACCAGTCGCGTGGATGTTTGTTGCCAGTGCTGTTGGCGGTTTACTTGTTATCAGATTGATGACAAGTGAACCTGCTATTTGTCGAGGCTAGTGTCTTGCAATACCTGTTTGGCTGTTTTTGTGGATTTTGTCATTAACAACACCAAGTAGGAAGTTTGACATTTTATATTGTTTTGTTAGTATCACGCGTGAAATGCATGGGTTTATCTTTAGCCGCGCCCATAATAATTATCTATGCCAAGTTAATCGTTCAGTGACAGGCCCACTTGTTTGATCATGTGAGCGGGTTTTTTCCGTTGTTTAAGGATCGGAAGTAGCAAGATGCGTATTGAAGACAAAGAGAAATTTAAAAGGATAAAAAAAGATATGTTGCTCGCAGAGCAAATGTCACGTGAAGATGACAATGGGCTGGAAGTGGCAATTGGTGCTGAGCTGTATTTTAAGAGCAAGTTTGATAAAGCGCATCGCATGGCTTACAGGGCTGCAACCAGAGTGCTGGGTGAAGAGATCAGCTTCGAGAGTGATCGACACTTGCAAGCGCTCTCCGATCAGCTTGAGTTTGTTAAGGCTGGCGGCAACATTGCTAAGATTAGTCGGTTAGAGGATCAAATAGCAACAATAAGGTTTATGGAATCAGATAAGCATTTTTTGCAGAACAGGAATGGTTTAGAACGTGTGGCGGGAGACCTTTTGCCTATATCCGAGTTTGTTCTTAGTGCTGCCTCTTCATTGCTTGTCCCCAGCCAGGTAGGGGTGATTTATGAGTTCTCGGATAAAATTTTAGAAAAGTGTTATGATGATCTTTTTAGACAACATCAACAAGATGCTGCAAAAATAGATAGAATATTTGCTAATTCTGAAATTTCCGCGAGTAAGCATGCGAATTCTGCCTGGGTACAAAGCCTGCCAAAAGGAAGGATGTCAGAGCTTGCTTTTTCGGAACTTAATCCAACCATTGAGAAATATTTGAAAGACTATGTTGACCAAAAAATAAAAAAACAAGCTGTGGATAGAGATGCTCATATAATGGCGTTGAAAGGTGAGCTCGAGCAAAAAGGAGTGAGCCAAGAGGTCCTAGAAGATATGTCATCTCGCTTGGATGCCATGCAGAACCAAATAGATGTTGCCTTCGAAAGAAAACAAATCATGGAGGCTAAGCTCAGTGCAGCCAATGAGCGCGCTAGACAATTCACATATAATCAGCGGGAAATTCAGGGGTTTCAGCAGTCTTCCATGTTTTTGCTCACAATAGGTCAGTGGACAAATTCACCCCCACTGCAGCAAATAGGAAAAGCTGGGATCGGTATTTCTAATGTATTAGACAGTATCAATACTCTCAACTCATTAAAAAATAGCCCGGCAGGAGAGCTGGGTTCTCTTGCAATGATGGGGGGATATGCATCTGTAGGCATAGCAGTGTTGGGTTTTGCCTCTGGTTTTATGGATAGTGGCCCATCACCTGAGGAAGTGATTTTAGATTATTTAAATCAAATCGTTAGCTTTCTTGAGACCGAATTTAAAAAAATTCATCAAGAGTTGCATGACATACACAAAGATATGCTGGCGGGCTTTGAGCATTTGTCAAAGTTGATAAGCGCTAACTATGTGTCCATACAGCGTTTGGGTCAATATGTTGCGGGTCGACTAGACAAAATTGATTTGAAACTAGAAAGTATAGAAAAACAGATCGAATACCTAAGCGATTTTTCTACCAAGGCGCATAGAGAAGCTTTTTTATCTCGAATGAGGATAAGTTTCACACGCTTACATAAAGCGTTAAGCGAAGATAATCTAGCAGAAGCAAACAAAGCCGCTCAAGAGATTGTCTCTGAATACATCCTTGATATGAGCAAACAAAATACTATTTTTACACAACAAGGTTATTTTCAACCCGCCAAGTATCGTTTGCCCAACATACAATCGGAAGTATTTTTTAGCGCAACGAGTGAGCTTGATGGCGCGTATATTGAATATTTAATTGGCAGAACATCTTGGGTTGATGTGTCAAGTGTCTTTAGGAGTGAGCGACAATCTAGTGGTAACCCAGACATAGCAACGATCAGTTACTTTGTTGGTTTCTTGGCTGAGTATGCTGAATTTGTACGCAATGCTTTTAAAAATAGCGAGATCGAAGCTAAACAAAAGCGGATAGGCCATGCTAGAGATGAATGCGCGCAGACAGACATTGTATCTGCTCTTGCTGCAGCTAAAAAGCAGGCCGATAAATATACGCAGGACATCGATCAATTAGAAAAAACTCTCCACCTACATATGCTAGAAGTAAAGAGTATAGCTTTTGGATTCGAGATGTTGCATAAGTTTGCGTCAAAATTTTTTCAAGATGAACGTTATAGCTTGACATATCAAGCTTATTATCATTTTTACAGGCAACAAATTGCTTTAGATCAATCCGCATCCTATGGGGTTGACAATGAGCTAGAACAGCTTAATAGGTTTGTTGATCAATTGTGTAGGGAGCATGATGATATAGCTTTTAGTTTGTCAGATGTGTCTTTGTTGTTGAGAGAATATGGTGTGTCGACTCATACACATGATGCATTGTTATTGTTAAATGTTGCCAAAACTTCATCTGCTTCATTGCTTACTGAAGTTATCTCATCAGTCAATGAAGCTCAATACCTCCACCATCAGCTTGCAGCATTTAAGCCCAAGATCTATGTCGACAAGGAGATGCAAGTTGATTATATCGATCTGAATATACTGTCTGCTGATGATACCCCAGCAACCAATCTGCTGAAGTATATGAGTAATCAACGAGTGCTTGAAAATAGGGGTGTTTTTGCAACGTGGTTAATTGTGGATGTTAACAGCCTAGATGATCAGGCGGGGCTTATTGATTTCTTGGCAAGTCTTGCTCAAGCATTTGAAGAAAGTATTTTTAATGAATTTTTACAGTCGATTGTTTGGGTCGTTCTTGATATCAGCTTTGAGGCATGTCGCAAAAAAATCAATCAGCTCAAGGAAAGCTTTGCAATCGCCCGCTATTTGAAAGGTGACAAAGTTCGGCGGGGCATCTTATCGATACTTAATACATTTGATGAGAGTCGTTATAGGCAGTTGTCATTCGATGGTGAGGAAAAAGAGAATTACATAAATAGCTTGCGTTCACGGCCACGTTTTAAAATTGATAGACTGGGCATGATAGGTGATCGAAAAACTACCTTAGAATTGTCAAAACAAATAAAAAATACATATCAGTTAAGCACCGAATCGTTAAGCAAGTTGATAACGGCATACACTAAAAAACAACGAGCCGAGATCAATCTTGATTATCAGCGGCACAAAGTTGCCACCTTAGAACATCAGTTGTCTCTAACTAAAGGGAAAAGTTTAGTTGACTTGAAGGATATGGTGTTGAATGTCGATGTATGGAGTGTTGCGCTTGATAAATATCTCGAATTTCTTGATCGTTCTTCTAATTGGTTAGAGAGAGATAAGTATGATTATCAGAATATCTATAAAATTATTGCCATGGCCGAAAACATGGTCGATTTTGTCCGTAGACTTCGTTCAGATGATTTGCTGTTTGTTAGGTTATGGCAGGCCTATGCTCAGGCTGTTTTAGTAGCATGTAAAAAATATGATGAGCGATATGAGCAGTATATAGCAGCCACGTGTGTTGATAAAAATATAAAAAATCCTGAGGAATGTACCTCTGATAAGTGTCTTATCGATGCTAGAGATAAAGAAAACATCATAGCTTTCGCTGATAAATCTCTCAGAGATGGTGATGGTGATGGTGTAGAACTTGAAAAAACTTTGTTGGTCATCAATATGCAGCATGAGATTTTGTTGCAGTTTTATTTTCTGATTGGTATGTCAAAGGCTACTAATGATTGTTTGGCTAAACTGCCAAGTGCCCAGACTATTCGTTCTAATTTGAGCTCATTTACTTTATTTAATATGTCAAAAAAATTGGGAGACGTTTATTTAGAGTTGCAAAAAAAGATAGGCGAAGAGCGACAAGTTTATTCAAGATCAGAGTTGATCATTCTGCCAAGGTTAAAAAAATTATATTATTATTTACATCAACGCAGTCTTTATTTTTCGAAAGTTAGCACATGGATGAATGTTGGTTTTTCATCGAAATTTTCAACTTCACCAAACCATCATATAGGGGAGATCAGTCATATGGCTAAAACATTTCAATTATTGGCAATGCAAGCCATGCAGTATGCAGATATGAAAAATGCAGAAAATGGCGTCATAATGTTAGGCCCGACGGGTGCGGGAAAGAGTGTGCTTGTTGCGCATCTCTTAGGTTGCGAGATGGAGTATAGATCTCATCCTGATGATACCGGCGGATTCATTATGGTCAGCAAATCCTGCCCTCCTGACGTTACGCGGATTCCAGAGTTTGGCCATCAGGTTGGATCAAAAACACTTTTTCCATCAGGCTACCCCCATAGGACAGCTGAGGGTAAGGCTATCCAGTATATTGATTTCCCAGGATTGGAAGGCAACAGAGGTGAAGACATTACCTTACTTGAGCTCTTGTCTACGCAGGTAGCAATTAAAACACTTCACTCGGTCAAATCAATTTTAATTGTTGTTCCTTATGAACATTTATCAGTGGATTCGAAAGCGCTAAATTTCAAAGATACGTTGGAGTCGATTTCCCGCTTGGTTAAAAACATGGAAGCATGGTTGCCGTACATGGCGTTAGTGGTTACAAAGCTAAAAGATAAAGATCATGTTGGACGAGTACAAGTGCTAAATTGTTTAAAAAAGATATTGGAACATTATTCAATCTTACAGCAGAATGCTGAGGATAAGTCGAAGCATCGTATAATTTGTGATTTCTTGAAAAGGTTTATTAGACAATATAATCAAAATCCAGGCCATATTATCGTCGCAGATGGCATTTTACCAATTGGTCGGAGTGACATCAAAGGTTTTGTGAGCAGTCATCACCGCCCGGCTTTCTCTCCGGACGAAATCAATATTGCTGGCGGACTAGAAGCAAAACAAGCATTTTTATCCCGTGTAGAGCACACTTTAAAGCCAGCTATTGAGCAGTTTAAAGATCTCCTGAGTATTCCGGGTAAAAAAACAAAGAAACAAACTGAACAAAGCGAGTTGAAGGGGAGAATCCTAGCGCTCCGTACTCAGATTGATGAGACGCCAGAGTTTGAGTATCAAGCGGTTGATGAAGGTAGCTTTAAGTCGCAGAGGGGGCAAATCGATCAGGAAAATAACCTTATTACAGAAAAAGAGAATGAACGTAAAGATAAACGTAAACAGCTTGCTGAAATCCAGCGAAAGATTAAAGCTTGTGAAGAGAAGCGGAATGAGACTGAAGAGTTCGCTAGAGTTGAGTGGGACGAAAAAACAGCCTTTAATGGACAAAAAACAAAGCCATATGACATGAAGGAAAATTTTAGATCAATATGGTTTCACTTTTTTTATCCTGCTGTTGGCCAGCACATTATGCCAGGCAAGTACTGCCCGCTTCAGGCTTGGTGCCCATTTTCGCATGAAGTAGTACTTGAAATGCCATCTGATCTAGGGCCTTTTGATAAAGTAGAGGATTTTTATACTTCGGTCTGTGATGCTGGGTTGTATCAGGATTACACTGAGAAGAAATTTGCTGGCTGTGATCTTCCTCTATGGGGATGGTGCCCTGATACACCTGAGCAAGGTTATATTGAAAAGGGCTACTACCACAGTTTTCAGTCAGTGCCAGAAAAAGGGATACACAGACTAACCTATGTAACGCCAAGTAACTGCCGGTCTTATGCTTTTTTTACCATGGTTTTTTATCGAAAAACTGCCGAGGCAAAACAATGTGAAACGGATTTAGCTGAGCTCTATAAAAGAGAGGCAACTTTTATAAATGCTATATCAAGCCTTGAGTATTTGATAAATCAAGCAGAAAACAGGAGAAATGACTGTGAGAAAGCTTTACGAAAAAATGAGGCTGATGTTAAAAAACAACAGAAAGAAGACCGTAACGCGAATCTGGAACGATTGAAAAAAAGCCTTGCTGATTTAGAAGCTGATCAGAATCATGTTTCTAAGGCATTATCCGATTTAAATCAAGAGCAAGAAGAGTTGACCCAGCAAATTAATAACAATCAGCTATATTACCAAGTAATGCGTTATCTATTTTCTTTAATCGGTTTGGAAAGTGATCAAGTCAGAGAGTTTAATCAACACCTACTGTTTGTGTTTCAGCAGCTGAATATCAAAGAGATTGATTTGGCGGATGAAACTGTTTTTCAACACACTTATAAAATTATTTATAACGGCGAGAAGGCTGAATTTTTGGCAGCGTGTCAACGTTGTGATGCTCCTCGAATGATGGACACATTAAGCATTATGGGTAAGATGAAAAATGAGCGAAATGATCATGGAATGAGTGCGATCGAGATAGTGATGCGTTCAGCAGAGTGTGGATATGAAGATAAGTTAGCAGCTGTGAAAGACATGTTATTAGCAGATGAAGCTTTGCATATTGACTCGTTTGATCTTGCTAACAAAATTGACGCGTTGGGGGGCGATCTGTGTAAAAAATTCCCTGAGCATGAAGAGGCTTTATCCGATAAAATTAGCAAAATCCGGGGTCAATTTGAAGCTGAGTTCGCAGAAGAAACTGGAGCACCACATCAGCAATATGATCAAGCCAGCAATATCGGCTCCTCCATTTTGCCGGGCGCTGGCGCTCTAGAGCTTGACCGCTATGGCAAACCTATTCCTCTTATTAGAAATCATTATCAGGGGTCAACAATCTCAGATTGGTTTATGCCTTTTGTCAGCTTACTGGGTTGGTTTGCTCATGCTAAATCACCATCAACTGCCTTGTCGACTCATGCGCAACATTATGCTGATGCGCCAGAAGTAAACGCAGATCCTGATATAAAATTGACCGGCGAGTGGGTAAGTTTCAATAGTGAAGGTCAAGTGGTACCAGCCTTTCGGAGTGTTAGCGCTAGCTATACCGCCTGGGTTTTTTTAAAACAGAGTGCCGAGCATGGCGCGCTAACTATGCCTAGTGATTTTGAGATAAGTGATAATGATTCGCTGCATGCATTAACTTGCATGCCGATGGATTTTGGTGGCCGACCTTCAGTTGTTTGTAATAATAGCAAAACCACGTTAGTTTACCAGCCACATTTTGTTTCTCATCAGGCTCATATCACTGATGTATTAGTTAGAAATGGTGTTAGTCAAACTACCGCTGAAATATTCATGCAGCCGTTTTCTGATGTGACAGGTAATCTTATGTTGTTAAGACTGCTGTGCCACTTATGGTCTCCCACATCGCATGATGATGATCTGTCAGCCTTTGATGATTCGCCAATCGTTGATCCTGCTACTGCACGTAAACGCCTTGGGATGTGCCGTGAAAGATTAATACATTTTAAAGTAGCGTCGGATATGTATAAAACGAAATACTCTAGCATTGATTGGGGATGGCAGACTTTTTGTTTTGATGAATATGAAGACAACTTAGCCCAGCTTGAAAGGCAAGATCAAGTAACAGAAGCACAGCTCGACGAGCTGGAAAAAAATCTTGAGGCTTATGAAGATGACCTTAATGCTTCAGTAAAATATGCTGAGCAGTGTCAATTTTATCAACACAAACAAACACAGGAGCCATCACAAACTTGGGGTCAGGCATTATTTGCCATGTTTTCTCACCATGGCGCTAATGACGACCAATTAACCTGTCAGGATGTTGACGCTCAGTTAGTCGGGCCACAGAGCTTTTTTGTCATGCATAAAACGCTTCACTCTGCTGATCAGCCGATGTCAACAGCCCAGGCAAGCCGCACCTGGCAACGTGTGAGCCCATAGTATGTGCGAAGAACATGTTGGTTTGGCTTTTATTTGTCGAGGCTAATGTCTTGCAATACCTGCTTGGCTTGGAGTTGTTCCATCGCTCTTTCAATGCGTTTTAGGCCTTGATCAATGGTTTTTTTGCGTGAGCCTAATTGAGGGTTGAGGACAACAGTGGCGTGGTTCACATGATCAACATATTGACCGAGCGTTTCTGAAGGTAAAAATAACATGTCGTGTCCGTGTTGCACTAATTTTTGATGCATAAGTTCGCCGGGGTTAACACGACCATCAGCAAACGTTAAACCATATTTCTTAATGTGGTCCATGCGATAAATTGAGCAATGCCCGCGTAAGTAATATTTGTTATCACCCACGCCGCGCAAACGATGTTTTTTGCCAGTGACTTTGAACCAAAACCGTTGCCAAATGCGCTCGAGGTGTTTTAACACGCGTTTATGCCAAGGCTTTGATTCAAGCTTCCATGATCCAACACCAGCAACATTGGGTTTGCCATCAAAATGTTTGAGCAGATATTCCAACCAATCTTTGCGTTTCATGAGTGTGTCGCTGTGTATCGACAGCACATAAGGTGTTGTGACGCGTTCGAGTGCTAAGTCAAGCGCAAGGCCATGAGAAACCGGTGGGGGATCTCCGGGGATATTTTTTCGTTCAATTAATTCTATCCAAGGCAATGTGCGTAAATACTCGATGGATTCGTCTTGTGAGTCATTGTCAATAACAATCACATGTGCTTTTTCTGGATCAGTATTTTTTCGAATTAATCGCAAGCATAGCTTGGTGAGTTCGGGTGTTTTGTAGTTTGGCACTAATATAGTGACGAGTTGGTTTTTCATGTTTTTCCTGACAAATAACAAAAAGTCTGTGCGCGCTTGCCCTAAATTTTAATGTTGTCACTCCTGCGTAGGCAGGAGTCCAGTCGTTCAATAAGATCTCAGCGTTTGATAAGCGTCCCTCTTTTCTAGGGTTTTTGTTTTAGCACTGGATGCCTGCCTTCGCAGGCATGACAGCGGTTAGTATTACCTCATGCTGGACTCAAGTAAAACTCAATCGTTTTTCGCAAACCCATTTCAAAATCAACAGCGGGTTTCCACTGAAGTTCACGGCTGATTTTTTCATTGTCAATTGCATAGCGCCAATCATGACCGGGTCTGTCTTTCACAAAACTAATAAGGTCGCGATGAGGTTTTTTGCTAGGTTTTATTTCATCAATCAACTGACAGATTTTTTCAACGACTTCCAGGTTTGTTTTTTCATTCATACCACCAATGTTGTAGTTTTCGCCAACTTTACCGCGCTCAATGACGCGTGCGATACCACTGCAATGATCGGCCACATAGAGCCAGTCGCGAATATTGCTACCATCACCATACACAGGAATGTTTTGTTGCGTAAGACAGCTTCGGATGATAGTTGGTATAAGCTTTTCGTCGTGTTGATGAGGGCCGTAATTATTTGAACAGTTAGATAACGTTGTTGGCAGGCCGTAAGTATGATGAAACGCACGAACGAGATGATCAGACCCTGCTTTTGAAGCCGAATAAGGTGAGTTGGGTGCATAGGCGGTGTCTTCTGTAAACGCAGGGTCTGTTTTACTTAATGTGCCGTACACTTCATCAGTTGAAATGTGGTGAAAACGACATTGATCGCTCGCGAGCTGCTTTTCCTCCAACCAAAAATCACGCGCTGCTTCGAGCAAAGTAAACGTGCCAACGATATTGGTTTGGATAAATGCTGAGGGGCCGGTGATGGATCGATCAACATGACTTTCAGCGGCAAAGTGAACGATAGTATCAACGTCATATTGTCGAAGTAGTTTTTCAACAAGCGGCTTGTCGCCAATATTACCTTGAACAAAAATATGTTTGTCATGCGTTGGAAGAGCGTGCTTGCTAGCTGCATACGTGAGCGCATCGAGGTTAACAATCCGCGGGATATTGTCTTGATTAAGCAGATATTCAATGTAATTTAGGCCGATAAACCCAGCACCGCCCGTGATCAATATGTTGTTGGCTCGATAATTCATCTGATTTTTAACACCTGCTTGATAAAATCCGGCAAACTTGTTTGCCATGATGGTTGCTTGATATTAAATATTTTTTCAATCTTATCACAATTTAAAATGGGGTGTAATGGGCGTTTGGCCGGTGCGGCGTATTCTTCTGTAGAAATAGCATCAACCTGCTGCACCGTTAAGGGAATATGCTTGCGTGCAATATCAAAAATAGTCGTTGCGAACTCGTGCCAGGTGGTTTGTTCTTTTCCGCAGTAGTGGTAAGTGCCCCAGTGATTTTCACCACAATGAATTTTTTCAGCCATCTTCAATAAAGTGTTTGCAATATCCTGAGCAGGGGTTGGGCAAGTAGTTTGGTCGCTGACCACTGTTAATGCATCACGCGTTTTACCTAAACGCAACATGGTTTTGACAAAATTATTGCCGTGTATGCCATAAACGCCGCTCACGCGTAAAATGATATGATGATCGAGGCATTGACGAACTTCGCACTCGCCCTGTAATTTGCTGTCACCGTAAACATTCAGTGGGCTAGGTGTATCAGCTTCAAGGTAAGGGCTGCCTTTGTTGCCATCAAAAACAAAATCAGTTGAGATATGAATAAGAGGTATCCCAAATGTTTGGCAAGTATCGGCAAGCAGTGCGGGGCCGTCGCGATTAATTTTAAATGCGCTCTCAACTTCTGTTTCAGCTTTATCAACAGCGGTATATGCAGCCGTATTGATGACAATGTTAGGTTGATACAGTGCAAACATTTCGGCGATGAGGTCAGGATTATTGATGTCGAGTTGGTGTCGGCTTGTAGCAACCAGTTGATGGCCGGTTAGTTTGCTTGCTTGAATGAGGTCGTAGGCGAGTTGTCCGTGACCGCCTGTCACTAAAATGTTTATACCGGTCATTGTTGTTCTCGATATTGCGGTAACATGTTTTCAGGAACGTCACACAATCGCGGCGCATTCTTATCTTTTTCAGAGAGTATCAAGTTGTCTGTGATTGGCCAGTCAATGCCAATGTCAGGATCATTCCAAGCAATCGAGATTTCAGACGCTTTGTCATAGTAGTCTGTGCATTTATAAATGAAATCGGCATGTTTTGATAACACACAAAAACCATGTGCGCAGCCCGGCGGCACATAAACTTGGTTGATTTGAGAGGCGTCAAGCATAACACCCACCCATTTTCCAAACGCAGGCGAGTCACGCCTTATATCAACAATCACATCAAAAACACGGCCCTGTGTGACCCACACTAATTTACCTTGAGTATGTTGGCGCTGGTGATGCAGTCCGCGCAAAACGTTTTGTTGTGAGCGTGAAATGTTGTCTTGTACAAACGGAAGGTTAATGCCGTGTTCCGTATAGCGTTTTGCTTGAAACGCTTCGTAAAAAAAACCACGATCATCGCCGTGCATATTGGGTTCAATGATTAATAACCCAGGAATGTCAGTGGTTGTGACCTTCATCCAGTAGCTCCATTAAATACGCCCCATAACCACTTTTCATGAGGGGCTTAGCAAGTTTGACGAGTTGTTCATCGTTAATGTATTTTTTTCGCCAAGCAATTTCTTCTGGACAGCCTATGCGTAAATCTTGGCGCGCTTCTAAAATATGAATAAAATTAGACGCAGCGAGCATCGACTCTGGTGTGCCAGTGTCTAGCCATGCAACACCTCGGCTAAACGTTTTAACATTAAGTAATCCGCGCTCAAGATAAACACGGTTAACGTCTGTAATTTCTAATTCACCACGCGCAGAGGGTTTTAGATTTTTCGCAATATCAACGACATCGCTGTCGTAAAAATATAAACCTGACACGGCATAATCAGAAGGTGGGTTCTGTGGTTTTTCAACAATTTCGTTAACTTTTCCGTTGCTGTCAAAACCAACCACACCATAACGCTCAGGATCTTTTACTTTGAAGCAAAATACTGTGGCACCTTTTTCTTGTTTTTCGACTTGGGGCAGCTCTTTAGCAAGGTTATGCCCATGGATGATATTATCGCCCAAAATTAAAAATACATTATCGTTTGCAATAAATTCTTCACCCACAATAAAAGCATCAGCGATGCCTCTAGGCTTATCTTGGGCCGCATACTGAATATTAATGCCCCATTGCGAGCCGTCTTTTAACAGTTGTTTGAACAACGCTTGTTCATGCGGCGTGGTAATGACAAGGACGTCTTGAATGCCGGCTAACATCACCGTGCTTAGTGGGTAATAAATAGTTGGTTTGTCAAAAATGGGCAGCAATTGTTTGCTAACGGCGAGTGTTGATGGGTAAAGGCGAGTGCCTGCACCACCGGCTAAAATAATGGCTTTTGTCATCCTATTTCCTTAGGCAAACGATACTTGTTGTCGGTGTCGACAACGCCAGATATACCATAATGCTAGCACACCGACTGTTTTGACAACACACATCACCAACATTCCGACCCAATTAAATTGATTGAGCAAATATAGGTTGACATAACTGTCAACAGGCGCGCTGATGATGGATGACCATAAAATACGTTGAGACAACGGTTTGTTGGTAAATGTGAAAATACTCCAATCAACAAATTCACCGGCAGCAAATGCACCAAGACTTGCCACTGCTGCTTGCTCTTCTGCCAAGCCAAAGCTAATGCCGCAGCCAATAATCATGGCCAGTATGACCCAATGCTTAATTTCACGCTGAGTAAAATCACGTGATACATAAATTAATCCCACTACAAAATCAGCAAATGACAACTGTTGACCAAAAACATGCAGGTTGGGGACGTAACTGAAGATAGAATTCAGCAAGACAATAAGCGCAATATAGGATATTGTCGCGGGGTAGTAAGGAAACGATCTGTTTTTTAATTTTTTGAACATTCTAATACGATCCGATAACGTGGCGCGTGCTTTCTGAGGCGCTCAACGGCTTCATTTACCTTATTGATGGGGAGCGATTCTACTTGAGCGGCCACGCTATGTCTAGCCGCAAATGACAAAGTTTTGGCCACATTTTGAGGATTACCAATATTCACGGCGCTAATAGACTTGCCGCCAATAATAAGCTCAAAAAGGGGGAGCTGCATGGGATGCTGCGGCATGCCTGCAAAACAAAGTGTTTTTTCAGCACGCAAAAGCGGTACAAACGCAGCAAGATTAATCGCCGTGTCGGTGGTGGCTAGAAGGAGGTCGAACTGATCGTGAAAAGAGGCCAGCTGTTCATCTTGGCTGCAGTCAACAAATTCTCGTGCACCGAATCCTAAGCAGTCTGATTGTTTGCTGGCGTCTACATCAAAAGCGGTCACTTCGCAGCCAAGTTTGTGGGCAAACTGTAGTGCCAAGTGGCCTAACCCACCAATGCCAATGATGCCAACTTGCATTCCTGGCCTGACATTATTTAACGATAACGCGTGAAAGACGGTTGCGCCGGCGCAGAGCAGCGGCGCTGCAGTGAGCGAGTCAAGCGCATCGGGAATGGCGCAAACGTAATCTTGGTTCACTTGGATAGTTTCAGCAAAGCCACCTTGATGGTGCATGCCGATGGCGTCAAGTTCGGGGCAGTAATGTGTTTGGCCATGTTGGCAATAGTCGCAATGCCCGCAATGATGCTGTTGCCAGCAAACACCAACACGTTGGCCAAGTGCAAGGTTGCTAACTGCACTGCCGATCTCAGTGATTGTGCCGATGATTTCATGGCCAGGCACGATGGGGTACTGCGCATCTGACCAGGTATTATCAATGATGTCCAAATCGCTATGACAAACACCGCAGTGGGTAATCGCAATGCGCACATCATGCGCGCCAAGCGGTGGCAATTCATAAGCCCATGGCTCAAGCCGACCGCCAGCTGATGAGGCAGCAAAGCCGTGTGCGATATGTGGCGTAGGTTTATTCACGAGGAGGTAGTGGTGCTGGGGGCACGAACAGGTGGGGCATCGCCGCCATTTTTTGGGTGATGCGTGCCATTTGTATAAGGGGTTGGGCCAGGTAAAAGTCCTTGAGCTCTCATTGTATCAGTAGAGTTTTGGGCAATGGGCGGTTGTTGTTGATTGCGTTTGACGTGTGAATAAATAGGGCTTAGGGGCGGTGCAATTTCACCAAGACTTGTTATAAAGCGGTTAGACGCTAGTGCGCTTTCAATAGCGGAAAGATCTCCCATTGCTCGACCAATAGCACGGTCAAGTTTAAATACAGTTAACTGCGGTAAGTTCTTAGCAATCAAAGCAGCAATAATTGAACTGCTTTTTGCTGTTAACGGGTTGCTCATTAAATGCAAGCTCGTGAGCTTAGTTCCTGGGATGGCTTCGCATAATTCAGCAACTGTTTGGTCGTCAATATCGTTTTTAATAGCCTCTAAATGTACAAGACCGTGGCCGGCTTTCAATGCAGCCAATATGGCCCGTATACCTGCGCCACCAACCCGATTGTAGTTTAAACATAATGTTCTTAAATTGGGTGCAGCAAGTAGAAGTCGAGCTAAAACCGACGCGCTGCTTGCCGCTAACTGATTGTTGTCCAGTGCTAAGCTTTGCAAATGTCCAAGCCAGGTCGTATCGCTACCCAGCAATAAACCTTGAATATTCGTTTCGCTGATACACTCTGATAAATCAAGCCGCATTAGTTTTAACTGCGCAAAAACTGAGTGAAAGGTTGATGTTACCTCAGAATCATTCAGGTCATTTCCAGCGAGTACTAGTGATTGAAGTTTAGTACAATGTCTCAACGCATCAGCTAACATCAATAGTTGCGGCTTAGCGAGCTTACATCCCGTTAAATCCAAAGAGCTTAACGTTGTACTTGCACTCTTGAGAGCAGCAACAAATTGCTGAAATTTCTCAACACTGCTACCCAGGCGCTCTGACTGACTGTATGGATAATTAAAACTGGCTGAATCAGTGGTGCCTGATCCAAGCGTTGTGATGGTGTCTTTTATGCTCATAGCGCACCTCCAATTTTATAGCGTCTATATTTTTTCAATTTATAACACTCCACATGCATGGCAGTACCTACTGTGCCTGGCGCCACGTTGATTTTCATCCTCGTCAACCCGATCAGGCACCAGCTCAGCATGCAATGGCGGCATGTCCGTGCAATAGTAGCCACTTAAATCTTTTTGTGGGATGTCGGTGACTTTACTTAAGTCGCTATTGTACCAAAATTCTGGAACAGGCTCATCATCTTCGTCGATGACAGGTGTCTTAAGCAGGGCTTGCACGTCTTGCCAATGCCGATAATCTTCCCTGCCTAGCATAGAGTCATTAACCACTAGCCAAACGCTTTCTTCATCACCCGGCTGATCTGGAAATGGGTTTCCCCGAAAAACGCCAACAATGGCCTCTGCATGCATTCCTTCTAAACCTAGGGCTGGGCGACAAGCAACCAAAGGCCCATACGTGCCCAGTATTTCTTCAAAAATGGACTGAAAAGCCTCTTCTGTTTCCGCAGTCAGAATATTGCCGACTATGTCATCTCTGATTGACGAGAGACCAAAACCGTTATACGCACGTTTCAATTGGTTCAAGGGTAAACCTTTATGCTGGGCAACACGTTCTAATTCGGCAAAAAATCCTGGCTCAAAAATTGAATCGCTTTTTAGCAGAAAGGTGTGGCGTGCTGCAACTTCGGTATAGCATGACGGGTCAGGGTTGCCTGACATTACAATGGCAGCGGCAACCCGCCAACAAAGCCACTCTGCTTGCTGATGGACCAATGGAAGGTCGTAAATGATGCTCATTAATTATTTTTTGCTAGCCAAATTGATTAAATTTTAAACATATTATCATTGGTTGGCAGAAATGTAAAGCAGACTTGCGCCATTGGTTGAGTGAGAGCGTATCTGGAAACGCATCAACGTTTAGCCTTTTATACTTGGGTTGACTATATTCGTCAGATGACAATACTGCCAAATTCGGTAAGATAAGCTTATGAAAAAATTAAGCGACATTCTGATTGCGGTGGGTGTTTTTGTCATCGGGTTGGTGATTTTTACTGCCCTCTTGATGCGCGGCTTTGCGCCAAGCGAGGCAAGATTAGCGATTTACACGCAGCATATGTTGCAGCATGGGTGGTCGTGGATTCCACAGGCTTATGCGGGGTTGCAAGGTTTTAATTTTTCGACCGTGGTGTCGTTGGCTTATCTTTCTGCGGTTAAACTCGGTCATCTCACTGTGTTCACGGCGGCTGTGCCTTCAGCGATTGCTTCTGGGATCACTTTAGCGTTTGTCTATTTACTGGGGGCATTGCGCGATCGTAGCTGGGGCTTAGTCGCTGTGTTGTTGGTGGTGGGCACAGAGGCTTTTTTCTTAACCTCACGCAGCCTGTCTTATGCACCTTATATCACCGCTATCGTCACGATGAGTATTTATTTTGTGGTGGAGTTTGAGCAGCAACGTGTGGGTTTGTATTTCACGCAAGGTATTTTATTTTTCTTAGGTT
>PANR01000009.1 GCA_002707695.1 Legionellaceae bacterium | reverse complement strand
TTGTGAAATCAAACATAAAACCCATAAAACAAGACTGGCAATCACAATCGGCTTGAATCGGTGTTGTCTCGCCAAATAATCACCCGCTGTCTGAATAAACTGGACTAGCACAACAAGCAACACGACGGTTTCAACCATGACAAGCAAATTAAACTGCTGGTAACCATAATCAATCGCCAATTCACCTAAACCACCGCCACCAACGGCGCCAGCAATAGCAGAATAACCGATCAAACCAATCACCGTCAGCGTGCCGCCTTTGATTAAAGCAGGCAGCGCTTCTGGGATTAAAATTTTATAAACGGTTTGCCATAAATTAGCACCAATCGCTTTTGCAGTTTCTAACAAACCATTAGGCACTTCTAAAAATGCACTTTCACTGATTCGCGCATAATAAGGAATAGCTGCAATGGCCAAAGGCACAATCGCCGCATTAATGCCAATCGATGTACCCACCACAAAGCGTGTGAATGGAATGATGCTGATCATTAAAATAATAAATGGCACAGACCGCACAATGTTAACCAACACGCTAAGTACACGGTAAAACCTAGGCCTTACCTTTAAACCGTTTGGGCGCGTAACAAACAACAATACGCCAACTGCCAAACCGCCTAAAATACCCACAAAACTCGACAAAAAAACCATGTAAACGGTTTGCCAAGTTGCCAATAATAATGGAGAAAAATTTAAACTATGCATAGCCCAATACCTCCGTTTTTAATTTTAATTGATTAAGATAATCAAGCGATTGCTTGACTGAATCGGCATCACCAATCAACTGACAAATTGTAAAACCAATTGTTGATTCTTTTATTACTTCTAAATCAGCCTGAAGAATGTTGACCGACACATTAAATTTCTGTTGCAAACTGGTCGCAATCGGTTCGTTTGCACTTTCGCCTACAAACACAATCCGCACAACAGGATTTAAACCTTCAGCAGGTTCCGCCTGTAATTTTTCCTGCATACTTAACGGTAACTCCAAATGCAGTGCCGCTTGTGTTAATCGCTTAGTTTCCTCCGCTTTGGGCTCAGCAAAAATATCCAATACATTACCCGACTCAATGATTTTACCTTTTGACAACACTGCCACTTGGTCACAGATATTTTTGATGACATCCATCTCATGCGTAATCAACAATATCGTTAATTTCAGCTCACGATTAATTTTTTTCAAAAGCTGTAACACATTAACAGTGGATTCAGGATCAAGCGCAGAGGTCGCCTCATCACATAACAACACATCAGGATCAGTCGCTAACGCACGCGCGATAGCGACACGTTGTTTTTGACCACCACTTAACTGTGATGGAAAATAATTGGCGCGATCAGTTAAATCAACCAGTTCTAAAAGCGAAGTCACTTTTTTATTAATGCTATGTTTATCTAAACCAATCAACTCTAAAGGCAACGCCACATTACGATGAACATCACGTGACGCTAACAAATTGAAATGCTGAAAGATCATGCCGATTTTTCGCCGAGCCTGATTCAGCGCGGAAGAGGAAAGCGTTGTGAGTGATTGTTGATTAACCACCACTTCACCTGAGCTGGGTTGCTCTAGCAAATTGACACAACGAATCAAGGTGCTTTTGCCAGCTCCACTTTTGCCTATAATGCCAAATATTTCACCAGGCTGAACCTTGAGATCAATATCACACAATGCATCAACAGTCTGACCTGCCGTGTGATATTGCTTATTGAGTTGTTTAATTTCTATCATTACTCACCTCATTCTAAATTATCTAAAAACAAAAACGCCAGACCTGCTTAACCTAGGCACTGGCGTTGAGAATAAGGTGATGGCGTCTACTTACACATACTCAACCACTCAGGCAGTGCCTAGGGTGAGCATTAACATTCGATGTAAGCAGTACTGAGACATAAAAATAACTCCGAATATGGCCCCCATTATACCCCAACACAAACGACCATTCAAGCACCAAAACCCCCTATGACATTGCCATTTGCCTCCTATGAAAAAATTTCATATAATCTGCGTGATAAATAAAGATAGCTATAAAAACAAGCACAAGCAGCTTAATAGGCCAAACCTCTACACAAAATATAACGTATTATAACGTAGAACATTTAGGAGCAAAACACGTGCTAAACGGACAACCTGCTAGTGGCATGAAATCACCTGATTCTGTTAGGAGCTCAGTATCGCTTGGGTCATTAGATAGCGCTGCTGATATTCATATTTTTGACATTGATGGCACCTTGACGTGCTTTCCCGGTGGCGGGCCAACTGACTACTGGCATACTATCACCAAACATTTTCTACAACCAACGCACGAAGCACGCTTCGATGCAGCCCAGCAACAATGGAAGTTGGTTATGGAAGCGGCAAAAAAGCCAGGCGCTGCTCATGCCGGCCTACCAACCGATTATTTTGATCCCACACACCTAACTACTCACCCTCATCCTCGCATACAATATTCACACGACATGATGCAGCACGGTTTAGACTGCATGAGCGAAGATGTCACAGAAGCATTAGTTCGACGCTACGCTGCAGAGGTCACAGAAGCGCACACTAAAACAGGTGTGGTTTATAAAGAGGCCATCACCTATCTTGCGTCACTAGTTGCCTCTGGTCATGCCTGCGTCTTATCAACGGGTGGTTATGAGACAGGGGCCCATGGATTTCTTGATGGATTAGTAACGGCAGGTTGGCTAACACAAAAGGCGCGCGAAAAAATTATTGTGTCAGGCGCTGTGGTTGATTGGGATTCACGTAAACTAAAGCACGCCAATGTTGAAGAAAACAAAATTGTTGGACTAATAGAGAAGTTAGCCTGCACACGTGAAGAGATTACTGCTCGCCTTCAGGCCGTTTATGTCGATAGCCCCACAGGCGGCGACAAAGGCTTAATGCGGTTGGTTGAGAATTCTAAATTCGCAACCGCGCACATCTTTAGGACCAGCAAAAACGCTCGCATGGCCTGGGACCATCCATTCACCCACTGGTGGGACCTTGTTTTTATGGCTAGCCTGCCATCGAGCAGCCACCGACCTATTTCTGCACCAGGTAGCCGCGCACTATCTGCGCCCCTATCGAGACGAAGCGCCCTACTAAAACGACGACATTCTTCTCCTCGTGGCTCATCACCATGTGAAGGATATATTCCCGGACCCGCTATTTTTCAGACAGTGGAAGCGCTCAATGAGGAAGGTCGCCCTCGCTCAAACACCTCACCAGAGCCCACACACTCACCTTCAGTATCACCATTGCCATCACTTTAGGAATTCATGGAAGCATTTGTCGCAACAAGTTTTGTTCTCGTCGCCGGCGCCATGAACGGCTCCTACGCACAACCTGTCAGGCACATGACACGATGGCCTCAGCCGCTCATTTGGCTGTTATTTTCGTGCGTTGCTTTTGTAGTGATGCCCATCTTGTCAGCTAACTTATTGCTGCACCATCCATTCATTGTGCTGAGTCGCCTGCCTCGTCACAACTTAACCATTTTAGCCGGCGGAGGATTGTTGTTTGGTATCGGCATGGTCTGCTTTACTGCGTGCTATCGGTTACTCGGGCTTGGCGTCTCATTTGTCTTAAACATTGCTATCGGCACCGTTTTTGCTGCGCTCCTCCCCATTTTTTTTCTCAACCCACAAAAATTACTGAATCTTTCTGGGTTGATAAACATCCTCGCACTATTGCTATTTGTCTTAGCCGTAATTGGCACCTGTTATGCAGCATCTTGCCGTGACCGGCAAAAAAAGCATGAAGCCACACACCATTCGCTTAAAGAATTGACTCTCGGTTTATTGCTTGGGGTGTTATCCGGTGTGTTTTGTTCATTTCAGGGAGCCGCATATGGGTATTGTTTGCCGGCCATGAATAGCGTTGCCAAACAATACCACCTATCAACTTTTATCACCGGCAATTTATTATGGATACCTATATTTTGCACTGCATTTATCCCCTATGCGTTGCATCATGCAAGATTATCATTACAAACCAAACCCGTGAATGTGCCCTTCAAACTCCCCAAATACTGGCTCTATATTGTCGCCATGGGAGTGATGTACTACACACCCTTAATTATCTACAGCATGGCTGTGCAGAAAATGGGAGAACTCGGCACAGGCTTTGGGTGGCCACTGCTGATGTCGGCCATCGTATTGACCTCAAATTTTTGGGGTTGGCGGCAAGGTGAATGGCAACAAGCGCCTCAGCGCGCAATACAAGCGATGAAAAAAGCGATTTTTCTGATGATTATAGCAATTATTCTGCTCTCTATTGGCGCCCATATTAACGTGCACCTACATTAGCTTATATTGTTCAAAGCACGCACAATTACGCAAATTTAAATGATTTTATTTAGCCACAAACCTACCCTTTTAAAAAAAGAGGGTGTATAGTGGCCGCGTTGATAGATCGGAACAAAAAGCAACAGCACAAAAAGCATACAATAATAATCACATAATAACCGATTTAGCCAAGGAACCCGACATGAAGAAAGTTGACGTCATCGATTCTATTCGCTCGATTGACGAGCTATTATCCTATGCAGATTCGCTGGGGGAGATTTACCAACAGAAAGATGATATTAACAAGGCGGGATATATCACGCTACAGCCCAACATGGGCATAGAAAAATATGGTTATTCTAGCCACCATCTCTTCCCGCATACCGATCGAAGCAATATGGAAAATCCACCGGATATCGCTATCCTATGGTGTGAGAAATCTGCCAAGCATGGTGGCGATTCAACAGTTCTCGATGCCGAAGAGTACTTACTGCCTCTCTTAAAAAAAGCAAACTTTTCAGCAATTTTCGCTTCTGAAAATAGCCCCGAACGGATAGAAAAACCTTTATATGACGCTAAAAATAATACATTCCGATTTCGCAATGATGACTTTATTTTTTTTCCGCCCTCTAAATTACACACTTTTTCAAAACTCATAGACATTATTAAAAAAAATCAAGTTGCTCTACCCATAAAAGATGGACAAGCGTTGGTTATTGATAACCGACGCATGTTGCACGGACGCCAATCGTTTATCGGTGATCGAATCATGCACCGTGTACTCGTCCACAGGAGGTAATGCTATGTTTACATCAGCAACGGATACTATCTTATTCGACTTAGGTGGCCTCATCGAACATGTCAACCCCAACCGCGTAGTGGAGGCATTTAAACAACTCGGGATGCAAGACCCCAAACGTTTTTTTACACTTCATGCACAATCAGCCATATGTAATGAATTTGAAAAAGGTAATGTTGGGGCTGATACATTCATCGATCACATTTTAAAACATTGCAGAAAAGGCACCGCTGAGCAAGATGTGATAAACGCATGGAACGCCAACCTACTTGGCGTCCCTTTAAAAGCACTCGGCAGTCTACAGTCTTTACATAACCAAGGGTTTTCACTTTATATTTTATCTAACACCAATGAAATACATGTTAAGAAAATCATCGAAAACTTCTATCGACAATATCGCCTTGACTTTTATTCGCTCTTCACCAACGTTTACTTCTCTTATGAAATTGGCCACAGAAAACCAGAAACACAGTTTTTCAAACATGTACTTAACGACGCTAACCTCTCTGCCAAACAATGTGTATTTGTTGATGATTTAGCAAAAAACTTAGAGCCTGCGAAAAAACTGGGAATCAATGTAATCAAACATCAAACCAACGAGCCTATTCAATACCTCGCGACGCTGCATAGAAGCAAGCATGCGCTTGACGAGCTATGTGCCTCTCGCGACAGCGCATAAGTAAGCGAGCTTAACCTCGTCATCAACCGGAGAGAGCCGACGAGACTCCTCGATATGCTGGGAATAAACACCAGCCAATGAACCATTAATCGAGATTTTGTTTTTTCTACCCATCTTGAGATCAATAGCATCTAGCGCACGCTCAATATAACTAAATCCTTCTGCAAAAATAGATTTTGCTTTAGGGCAATTGTTTGCATAAGCATGCATCAACATATCACAAAAGATACTATAAATATCAGGATTTCGATTATTGCGAATACACTCTTCAATTAAAGTTTCTAATTTTCCGCCATGTTTGGCAATAATCTCTCGTGACAACAGACTTTTCTCGCTAAATCCTTCTTCAACTTCAATAGTATGCCGAACACTCATCATGCCCAGCCAATATTCACCGCCCAAATCATAAATTGGAAAACCCCAACCACCATATTTCTTGATATCACCATTATGCTGATAAGCAATAGATACACCTTTATCTACCACCAATGAAATCCCATCTTTTTTACCAAATGCTGCGCGATATGTTGCCTTCCAATCAGGCAATACAACCACATTACCAAAGTGTTTCTGCGCCGATAAGGTAAATTTTCGCAACGCCTCTTCAAGCTCATAGCAGTGCGCAACAACAGCAATGTTCACTTTTTTAAAATCTTTTATTGTCCTGCCATACAACGTATTAATCGATTTTTTAATGGTTTGAATAATTACACTCGGTGAATCAGTCAACACAATACTGCCGTCAAACTCTTGTATTGAAAGAAAATCATTTGGGCTATCTTCAGAAGCAATGGCGCATAATCGTCGATCACCGATCGATAAAATACCGCAATAGACATTAGCCGATTCCGTTGGTACAACAAGTTCATCTGCATCTTTAACGGCAATATCTTTTAAAATAACTTTTAATGGAACACCTAAGCCCTCTGCAATATTATACAAGGTGGCAACTGTAATACTGACTTTTGCATTAAGAATTTTATTTGCCATTCCTGTAGAAATTTTACAGCGTTTAGCAAAAGCAATATTCGTGAGCGACTGTTGATTAACAAGTCTGGCAATATTCCTTGCTATAATTTCTCGAATGTCATCGCGTTCCATATCCGGCCTCCTCAAGCGCTCAATAACTGCACGTTACCAAAAAGTGACAATAATCACTAATAATTTCATTGACAAACGAACAGTCTTGTGTTAAGTTTCACCATATGAAATATACTATAGTATGTTTCAAGAGAGAAGTCCAGCAAAAACTGACATAACAAATTGAATAATAAAGGTTTTTTTGGGCTGTTAAATAATGATAGCACCAACCAGGGAAAAGGAGCGAAGCCATGTTAATTTTAACAAGAAAGCCAGAACAAACTATCGTTATCGGTGACAAAATGATTGAAGTGACCATACTCTCTGTCCAAGGAAACCAAGTAAAGCTTGGCATCAAGGCAGATAAATCACTTCCTGTACACCGCGAAGAAATTTATAAGAAGATTCAAAAACAAACTGACGATAAAAAAGTTGTGAACTTTGAGTAGAGTAATAAACGATGCCGGAAATAGAGATTCTTGAGCATACATTTGAAACGCTAGAAGAAATGATGGCGCGCGCTCAGCTATCACGAGCTGAACGAACGTTGCACCTCAACCAACTAGCATTGATTGCACTGCTTGCACAGCAACAAAAATTGCCACGCGCACAAGAATTAGCAAACAACATGTTTGATAAACTGGTTGTTCCACCCAATAATAATAAAAGCAAGTTTGATGATAATAATAATAAAACGGAGTTTTACGATAATAACAATAATACTATCTTCCACCCTGCCCCACAGGACGGACCTCTGACAGATTATTACAATAATATTGCTGTTCGTCCTGCGGGCTGATTTTATCGGGTGATATCATCACATCGTCTTAACCATACTTGAAGCGGCTTGTTCTGCTGCAGCACTCCACATCGTTCGCAATAATTCAGGGTTTTTTACGATGTCTTGTGTGGTATGCTCGGGTAAACCTGCGCCATTAAAAGGCATAATATAAGATGAACCTGCCCAAACCGTTTGATGCTGACGATCAGTCAAATTGGCATCCACGTTAAGTACTGGCTTAAGTCCTGATCCAAGTGTTGCTCCAGAACCCGTGTCCACAGCTAACCCATAAGTATTAATTGAAATATTTAACGTAGCGTCAGCATTAGGTGAATCAATGACTTTAAAAGGCAAGTTTTTTGAAACCTCTTGCACAAAAGCATTTTTAACAATTTGATCAATAAAAATATCATGCTTTTTAGCAAGCAAACCAATATCTTGTTGAGGCGTCATTGAATCCACTGCCGCAATGATGCCGCCAACAGCGCCCATCAAATAAACAGGCCCATTACCCGTAGAATACATTTTATTCGGCACAGGTATTTTAGGATTCACATACACCGTGTGAATCTGTTTCTGCTCACTGGGCGACATTGGCATGGTCGTTGCACAACCAGCCAACAACACAACAGGAAAAAGCAAAGCAAAGATTGATATCATTTTTTTACGCATAGCAATAACTCCTAATGTTAAATTAGTCACATACGCAAGGCTTAGCTTGCGCTAATTAGTAAAGAATTCCGTAGAAAATCCGTGGCTTGTATTATTTTGAATTATCTTAGAAGAGCCTGAAAACCCCTTCCGAGAGGCAGTGGGCACATTCTACCCAAATGGCTGAGATTGTCAAGTTTTTAGTCAACCTTCCTGGCGTTTTAATACAATCAACTTAAACCCAACATATTCACCCAGCAGATATTGCCGGGTGAATCTACATTTTTAAGCGTGTTTAGCGACAGGAAAAGTATAGCGAAGACCGACGCTCAAATAGCTTGCCCCTGCAACTGCATCCTTTTGGTTTTTAAAGTCAGCATCCGAGTAAATATAAGTATAGCCGACATTAATCATTGCACTTGGTATAAAGCTATAACTCATGCCTAACTCAAACGCTGGCGCAATCTTACTGTAATGCCCGCCAGTGATATCGGGACTAAACTTTTCAGTATTAATTGGCAAAATATAAGCGTTATCATTTTGGTAACCAACTTGCTGGTTAATGTAAGCTGCACCAACCTTACCATAGATATCTGAACGTCTTGTCGTTGTCCAATAGCCATCAAACAACAGCTCTCCAATTTTATCGCTGTAGGTTAACGATGCATTAGCCAGATCACCACTTGCTGTATATTTTGAATCAGCAGGACGTAAATAAGCGCCCTCAACCCCAAAATATTTTGTAAAATTATACCCACCAGCAACACGCCAACCAAAACCACCGATTTGACGCTTCATCAAGGCATTACCCGCCGTCAGGTTAAATGCAAACGCAACTGGTGTATTAATCATGCTTGACCCAATCGATGCGTCAACAAATGGTCCAACCGTTGCCGCATGCGCAGCACTGACAACCGTGAGTAAACCTATCAATGTAATATATTTTTTAAACATAATATTATTCTCCAAGATTTAAATGAATACAGTAGATATACATATCAAAAGAAGCTGGACATCCGGGTGCCGGCTAAAACTCTATCTAACAAAAACTAAGACTGCCGTTTTAATGCAAGGAGCTTTTTCATTGTTTTTTCATCTAAATGACAACTACCTGAAATAAACCCTTCAACAAAGTTTCTCTTAACAATCGGCACATATTTATTTCCATCATAAATAGCCAAGCTATCTTCAAAAAGATTAGCCTTGTTTTCAACTGGTGTGTCAATCATAACCAACGAATAGTGGCGGTTTGGTTTTGGATAAAATGAAACAGTGAATACCGCGCCCTCATCCATGGTTAGATGATTAACGATAATAGTCGTTAGTTTATTTGCATCAATTGTGACAGGCCTGCCAGTAAAAGCCATTGTCCTACTCAAAAATCTCATGCCAGTACAGTCAATCGGATTGTCGAAAATTTCAACTCCATTGGTATTCGAAAAAAACGCTTCATCTTTAATACCAAATGTGGCTTTTGGTTGGTTCGGTTGAGGTTGATATACACTTGCACAACCAGCTAACAACACAACGGGAAAAAGCAAAGCAAATATTGATATCATTTTTTTACGCATAGCAATTACTCCTAAATTAAAATTAGTCACATACGCAAGGCTTAGCCTGCGCTAATTAGTAAAGAATTCCGTAGAAAATCCGTGGCTTGAATTATTTTGAATTATCTTAGAAGAGCCTGAAAACCCCTTCCGAGAGGCAGTGGGCACATTCTACCCAAATGGCTGAAATTGTCAAGTTTTTAGTCAATTTTTTGGGGTGGTTTGGCACCAAGCTATAAAATAAGATGGTAATTTGCTATGTGTATTAGAAAATAGAAAGGAAAATTGAAATAATCCACTTTGCTCTTGTCATTTTTTATACAATTTCGCCGCAAAACGGACTCGGCTTCGCCGAGGATATTAACACAATCCGGTCAAATATATGATGTAAAATCAAACAATTACAAGCAGAAAATAAACATTATTAAATAATACCGCATTTCTTGATTTTACACAGAAATAGTGTAAAATCAAGAAATGGAAATCAAAGAAGTTTCTTTAAGCAAGCAGGCCAAAAGAGATTTAAAAAAAGTGCCTCGCTACATTGTTGAGAAATTTCAATTATGGGTAGACCTGGTTGAGACCAATGGATTACGATCAGCCCGAACCATACCCTCCTTTCATGACGAACCGCTGAAAGGAAAACGAAAAGAACAGCGCTCGATCAGATTAAGCAAGAGCTATCGAGCTATTTATACCGAAAAAACAAATGGAAAAATTGAATTGATTGAAGTGCAAGAGGTAAACAAACATGACTACTAACACGATGAAATTTTTAGAAGAGCTGACTGGTGGTCCGCTAACTTTAGGAAATGCCATCAGAGCAATTCGTCTTGCTGACGAAATCAAACAAGGCGCGTTTGCGAAAAAGCTCAGGGTATCTCAATCGTATCTGAGCGATCTTGAGAACAACAGAAAAGAAGTTAGTGCGCAACAAGCCGCCAAATTTGCCGGCATCCTTAGACAATCAAAATCACAGTTCATTCGTCTTGCACTGCAAGACAGCCTAACCCGCCAGGGACTAAAAAAATATAAAGTCGATATTGATGAGGCAGCTTAAAAACAAGCAAGATTTAATATAGCTGCCAGAGGCAACCTCAATCCTTTTCCCGCATTTCACTTCGTTGCATACGGGCTACGTGCACTCTCACAAAATCAAACATAAATTCGTCATCGACCAAACCAATCCGATGAAAATCCTTCGCCGTTTCATACAAAACTTCTGTTAGCTCTTTATCCATGCCATACCTCAATCAGCAGATACTTAACGTCATATCTCAAAAAAATTCATTTTTGTCATTTTTTGTACAACTTATAATGCTAAACGGCTAGGCTATGTAATGCAAGCCATGATGCGCAACAAGATTGAGAACTTTTAGTGAAATACCACTAGGTTTTTTTAAGCCTTGCTCCCATTGTCTGATTGTAGATGGGCTCGTATTCAAATAAGCAGCGAACACTGCCTGACTCACTTTATTACGTAAACGAATACGCTTAATTTGACTAGGGGCGTACTCTTTCACTGGTGGCAAACACTTTGCATCAAACTCATGCATAGTTTGTGTATCAATAGCACCGACCTTATGTAAGTCACTAGCAATGTCATGGGCTACTTCTAACAACTTCTTTTTCATCTAACTTTATCTCCAATAAACTACCGCGCTCCAACAGGAGTTTTATAGTTTTATCATCTAATCCCAATAACCTTTTAGCTAAATCTTTATAAACGGCGCGCTCTTTAGCGCTCACATTAGCCTTGTCTTTTTTGGCATAGCCGTAAACGAATAAAGCTTTTTCATCCCGCTTGAAGGCCAATAAAGTGCGATAACTTCCTCGCTTGCCTCGGCCTGCTTGAGCCACCCGTTTCTTATACAGGCCACCACCTAAATCACCATCGTGCAGGCCTCTACCCATCTCTTCCACAGCTTTTAGCAAGACCTCATCCGTCAGCTTCTCCGATTTTGCCCACTGCTGAAAGTGACGATGTTTAAAAGCCCTCATGGACAGCTCTCCCGTTAAGTATAACACCTAGTGGTATAATGTCAACCTTGGCTTTAGACGTCAATTCAAGGCTCGCCTATCATAAGTCACGCAGCATGAATATCTATAAACACAAAAACGCTTGATCTACCTTACACTCACCATAAAAACTACGCTTACCTGATTCCAAAACAGCAACATCCTGCCTGCTAGAATAAGGTACAGCTGTTGAATGATTAGGTTTAGACAGATTGCCAGAATTCACTTTATCGTCATGCTCTAGTTGATCGGCTCGTTTAAACTCTACATTATTAATTGCACGAATAACCACACGATCAACGGCAATACGATGTTTTGCCGCATGCCATGCTTTTTCTACATGATTCACTACCAATTGGTTCGTAGATAAATAATCAACAAACAATAGCAAGATACACCCAATTAAAACATATAAAATATTTTTTTCTGACATATACAAACCTATACTGAACAATGAATGTAGGAAACTACGTGGTGGATAGCATGCATTAAAACTAATGCTCTAAACAAAAACAGTGCTAACCAACAAATAACTGCGCAGATCAAAGCAACGTTACCCAAAGCAGGCTGAACCTTTCCATAGATATTTTTTTTAGAGTCGCCAGATTTTATCAACAAGACAAAATAAAGAGCGTCACTTACAAATGGAATTACCATCAATATCAACCAATATCCTGATAACGAAAGATCATGCAACCTCCTGATAAATGCAATTATTACGAATATAAAACATATAAAAGCAAAAATATAAAGCAGAGCTCCTGAAAGCATATGCACCGGCAAATGAGAGCGGCTAAATGCAAAACCTATAGCAGACAACAGAAGAAATAACAAAAGCGGAATAAAAGCCTCCAGAGCAAACTGAAGTCGATTTAATCTGCCAGGAATAAAAAACATCTTCTGCCATAATTTTTTTACTTGTTTAAACATAACGTACCTCTTTTATATAAACACAAATACCCAGCGCCTATTACTTATTACAAGCAATGACGATCCCCTCCTCGTTATTAACAACGAAGAGTTTTACCGTGCTTCTGGGAGCTAATTTTTTGATTATTATAGAAGTGCATTCCTGGACGTTCGTGAAGCATTGTACTGAAACTCACCAAAAAGTCAAGCTTTTTGTCATTTTTTATACAATTTTGCAGCAAAACGGACTCGGCTTCGCCGAGGTTATTATTTTGATGATTATTTATAAAAAATTAGGTAGTTGTATCATCATACTTCTCAAGCTCATGAAGATATTCTTTAGCTCTTTCTTTTGTAATCTCACCATCTATTTCAGGTGTTGATAACTTTTGAATAACATACATCATATCCTCATAATAATCAGCCGCATCATCGTCTTCCCATTCTGGACAACCATACTCTGACCTAAGGCATATAAACTGAGCCCATTTTGTCAGGACATCTGAACTGAAGCAATCACTAAGATATGAGCTCAAAATAGACTTAATATGATGAGGATAGATAACAACGTGCTCTTTATATAAAGCAACATCATGAACATCAACATGATCAATTAAATCAATATCGCCATGTAAAATTTTTAATAAGTCGGTACGTTCCATTTTTTCACATCATATAAATTATTTTTTAACCCACCAGGAGCTTGGCGCACCAATTCCCCTGCCTCATCAAATGCAGTTTGCACAACTTTGTTAGTATTTCCATAGGCATCAATTCCAAACGACATGCGCTGAAAACCGCTTATAGCACCTAACCTCACACCAGACAATCGAACTTCACCATCTTCCATTAACTTAATTGTGACTTTATCCATTCTCCCACTGTTTAGCTGCTTTAATAACTTCAGTCTTTGCTCATTTGGAAGCTGTAAATCACTGTCTCGTAAAACTTCTCTTGCATCAGATTTAGATACATCATTCGCGATCACATCAAATCTTTTGAAATTTGATCCTCTAGCACTACCCGTTTCCCCCTCACCCTCTCTATACATATTCGACGACGTGTTCATTCGTGTTGATGAAGCAGCTTCTCCACCTAAATCAGCTGCATCAAGCGATGCGCCCTCAGTTGCAAGTCTTGTGTCACTGAACAATGAAGCGCGAGAAAGAAGTGGGCTTAACCATTCCGCTGCTTTCGCTAAACCCAATGCCGCACCATCAACTATTTCGCCAACTCCAGGAACAAACAACAGTCCTGTGCCCGCAACATTCAAACCGATGTTTTCATAATGACGCACACTTGCACTATCATTTCGCGCTTCAATATCCTCAAACGCTTGTTGACTCGTGCGTTGTGCAAACACATGGGCCGTTTCGAATTTGATGTGTTGATCGAGTGCGTTGGCAATTTGAATTGTGCTACTTATACGTGAACGTTCCCGTGCACCTTGGGTTTGGGGGTGCACTTGTGCGGTTGGAGTCGTTGTGGTTGTGCCGAATGGATCATTCGTAAAACCTGAAAGATCGGCGTCGTTGGCGGCTGCACTGCCCCAGTCTGAAGCAAAATCATCGTTTTCGTCAGCGAAGAAATCAGGTGAAGAGAACCCACCCCCGTTCATCTGAGCGGGTGAATTTAATTGCGACGCTAACGCTTCTTGGTTCGCAGCAATGGCATTGGCGCGCGAGAGCATGTCCGTCCGGCGAAGCGCCGCTTCCTCTGCATGCAATCTGTGTTCGTTAAACGCCGTGCTCATCTTGTTCGCAATCGCCTCACCTATCCCTGTCCCTATACTCGAACCCGCCGCATCTACCGCCACGTTCTCCCAATCCAACGGCTGATGATACAACGCGTCTTTCGCTAAATCATCCAACACACTATCAGCAACCGCATCCGCTTCACTACCACCCTCAAGCGCACTCGGCATCACGTGGCCAACCTCTGCAGACGCAGCCGCATCTACCACATCTAATACAAAGGCCCTCCAATCTACCTTACCATGATCCGCCGCCTCAGTAAAAGCCGTGCGTAGTAACGACACTTTTAAATCAACCTCCAACGCTCGCCACGCACTCGTGACCTGCGCAAGGTGCGAAATACTCTGCGGGATCAAAGAAACCCCCATTAGCCCTGAGGCCAATCCACTTAACGCGCCCATCTCCAATGCTTGATCCAACTCACGGAAATTAAACTTCTTCTGATTACCAAAGCCGATCTCAATCTCTTGATCGCCAGCATCAGCCACCGCCCCTGTTACCGTGCCAATAATCACATCTTCCACGCACGTCGTGAGAAATCCGGCTGTGGTAACTAACGAACTAAACATCATGCCCATCACTTCGGGCACCACAATCGCTGCCACTGCAGCAAAAATAAGCGCAAAAATATCACCCCATTCACTGTGCTGCGGGTCATAACCTGGGATCGGAATCTTCGGATAAAGCGAACCAATAATATTATCCGCATCATAAATTGGGTAATCACCTTGCCAGTTGCGATTGATAGTCGCCTGAAGAATGAGTAACTTCACTTTCATTTCAGCCGGGATATTTTCACTGGCGTTAAAGCCTGCGTTAAATCCTAACAAATCACCAAAACTACTATCAACATAGACATTTTCCGCTATCGATGAAAACGTTTGCCCATTAAACAAGGCATAAATGCTATCGGCCCCTAAACTCGGTGGCCAGTTCTCGCCGATGGGTAAACAATCCATTGTGAAGTTGATATCTTTGGGTCTGCCTTGTGCATCAGCAGGCCCATCAGGGGGCAGGTCGCCTGCACGACCAATCACGCGCCCTTCTGTATCATAAAAATAAAATTCGGTCGCACCACTGTCAACGCCTGTGCGTTTTAAAATAATGCGGCCTTCGTGGTTAACGATAAAGTAACGGAAGCTGTCATCCAACTTACCCTGCACGGATTCAGTATGTCCGTTAGGCGTTTGCGTGACAGTTAAGCTGGCAAACGTTGGGCCATCGCCTTGATCCATCGTGCGATGTGCAACCACTTGTGCGGGGACTTGCTCCATGAAACGATTGTTAGTCTGTTGCAAACTGTCGTGTATCCATTGAATATCACCGTCGTATTGTGGCATTTGGTTTTCTTGATGCATGCTCATGCCGCTTGGGGTGAATTGCGAGAAGACATCATCACTTGTCACGCGGTTTTTGTCATCTTTGTGGATTTGTTCGCAGACGAAACCGTCTGCGTTGACTTTGATGATGTCGGTGTGTGGCTTTGTGTCATCGTCGTCAGTTGCAGAGTCGAAACTTCGTGTTGTGGGAGTTCGGTTTGGGGTGATAGCAGGAGCTGGCGCTGATCCACTCTGGATTCCCGCCTGCGCGGGAATGACAACGGAAGAAGCTGATCCACTCTGGATTCCCGCCTGCGCGGGAATGACAACGGAAGAAGCT
>PANR01000008.1 GCA_002707695.1 Legionellaceae bacterium | reverse complement strand
TTCTACCATGCAAAAAAATAGCATCAGTCGTGCTCTAACTTTCTGGGTTTCCTCATGTTTGTCGCCCAATAACTCGATCCGGATATCATAAGCATGTTTCGCGTGCTGTGCCGCCGCCCTATTCCGATGAAGCCTCAAATAGCAAGAACTCAAGTTCCAGTGAGCTAAAGCAAGATCTAAATGCAACTTGCCCCCAAGAAAAACCTCGTTCCCCCTAAGGACTTTTTTAAATTTTGACAGCGCATCTAAAAACTGGCCTTTTTTATACAGTGAGACAGCTTCTTTATTTTCTTGATTTGCCCGAAGCTTATTTTCACAAGCTATTTTTTTGTTTGCTACCCTCTTATAAGCAGCACATTCTCTACTCTCAAGATGCATGTGATGATCCAATGCCTCACCAAAATGTTCAATAGCCTCCGTGTATTTTTTATCGTCTCTGCAACATGAACCAAGGTTATTATGCAGTTTCGCTAATAAATTTCTTCGTTCCGATTGAATCAAACACAGTTTGCCCACTAACTGCAGCGCATTAACCCAAGCCTCATACGCTTTAGCATAATCTTGCTTCTGAAAAAATCCAAGCCCTGCTTTGTTGTACTGGTCAAACTTCAGTTGCACATCAGAAACACCCCCTGCCTTATTAAAAAGAAGTGGAGTTCTTCCGTGCGCCGTCCAATACCCGCTACCATAATTAAGACCTAGCTGCTCGCCCACTTCGATAACTCGGTTGCTATAGAAAAACAGGAACGGCACACCATCCATAAGGTAGAGATCATCTTGGAGGTTTGCTGTTGCAATATCTGCTGTATGTTCAGAATCAGGCAATACCGGTAAATGTGGGTATGCTTCTTGATATCGACGTTCATACTCAGTAATCGACATAGGCTCCTCAGATCCCTGAGTACCTCTCAACGCAAAATTACTACCAGTAAGCCAATCCTTCCGCCCTTTACCATGCCCGTCCAGATAAGTATGATGGTATCGTTCATGCATGGAAGTTGGCATATGCTGAACAAAACGAGCCATCCCACCCAGTTTTGCACCATCAATAGAACCCGTCACGCTGTAAGTACCTAGCACATAAGATGAAGGCTCAGCAACTGGATAATGATGGATGCCTGCATAGACCAATACAACTTTAAAAGCCTCTATACGTTCTCGTGCAAACACGCCAAACCCTACACTCTCATCAATGAAGCTAAGCACTAATCTGCTCGTCAACTGTGAAGGATTTCTCAGGCAAGATTCAAAATATGGACGCAGCTCCTCGTGGAGTTTTTCATCATCAACAAGATTGAGTTGTCGAATTAATAATGGATTTGACCAAATCGTCTCTGTCCATTGAAAAGGTTGACCTCCTGTTTTCCGGTAAGTTTCCATAAATTTTGCAATGGATATATCCTGAATGTCGCCACCTAAGCGTGGAGGAGCGGCGCTATAATTCAGACCAGGAATAAGGGTATCAGCAATCAAAGGTTTTCTCTGGGAATCAACATCAGGCATTAATTATCCTCCAAAAAATAAAATTGAATTAATATTGTTCTTATAAAACCAGAAATAAAAAATCAATACTGCAAAAATCCTTGCTTCTATACCAGAAGCCTACTACGGAAATCCAACCTTTCCTTAAAGATCGAAACCAGCTTTTATTGTATTAATAATGCACTAGGGTTTGGTCATTTTTTCAGGCTTCACCCACGCATCAAACTCTTTTTCAGTTAAAAAGCCAAGCTTGACCCCTGCTTCTTTCAGGCTCAGGTTGTGATGAAGTGCATGGTGTGCCATTTTAGCCGAGTTATCGTAGCCAATATGCGGCGCCAAGGCAGTAACGAGCATGAGTGAGTGATGTAAAAAATGATTGATTTGTTCTTGGTTTGCTTTGAGGCCGTTCACACAAAATTTAGTAAAACTATGACACGTGCCTGACAAAATTGTGATGGAGTGCATCAGGTTATGCATCATCACCGGTTTAAATACGTTGAGCTCGAAATTCCCTTGCGATCCAGCAAAACCGATGGCGGCATCATTCCCCATCACTTGTACAGCAACCATTGTCATGGCTTCACATTGTGTTGGGTTGACTTTGCCAGGCATGATCGATGAACCTGGCTCATTTTCAGGTAAATGCAACTCTCCTAATCCACAACGCGGGCCTGAACCAAGCCAACGTAAATCATTGGCAATTTTCATTAATGATACCGCTAAAGTTTTTAACGTGCCGCTCGCATAAACAAAAGCATCATGGGCTGCGAGCGCAGCAAATTTATTAGGTGCTGTGACAAACGGTAATTTTGTTTCTTTAGCAATTTCTTTTGCAACTTTTTTAGCAAATTGTGGGTGAGAATTTAAGCCCGTACCAACGGCTGTACCACCCGCTGCTAATTGATACAAAAACGGCAATGCGCTTTTAATATGTTTAACATCAGCATCAAGCTGTGCTACATAACCAGAAAATTCTTGACCTAAAGTTAATGGCACAGCATCTTGCAAATGCGTTCGACCGATTTTAACAATTTTATTAAATGATTTTGCTTTTTTATCTAATGCATCGCGCAAAACTTTTATTGCAGGTAGCAAGGTATGATTAATTTCAACTGCTGCAGCAATGTGCATGGCAGTTGGAAACGTATCATTTGATGATTGAGATCGGTTAACATGATCGTTAGGGTGAACTGGAGTTTTACTCCCTAATTTACCACCTGATAATTTAATGGCACGATTAGAAATCACTTCGTTGACATTCATGTTCGTTTGCGTACCGCTACCCGTTTGCCACACTCGCAATGGAAACTGATCATCTAGCTTTCCCTTTATCACTTCGTCAGCTGCGCGAACGATCAATCGTGATTTGTTCTTCGGGAGTAATCCAAGCTCTGCATTAACTATTGCAGCCGATTTTTTGAGAATACCAAATGCATGAATGAGCGATTTGGGCATTACATCATGACCAATGTCAAAATGGTGAAGCGACCGTTCAGTTTGCGCGCCCCAATAGACATCTGAAGGCACATTAATTTTACCCATACTGTCACTTTCAACTCGTGTTTTTGTCGCCATGAATATTCCTCGCTTTTTCTACCCGATAGTGTTGATGCTACATTAACTATCTTGCCATTGGCAAGCCTATTTAACTTAATGATTGATTTTTGGAGCTCTCTTTGAGATGCTCGCAATTCATTCAAGAAAACAAGGAAGCCCACGATGAAATTTAGTGCTAAATTTGCTATCAATACCCTCATATTCGCCGCATTGAACGTAACAGCATTCGCCAATTCTAATGCAATTTTCATCAACGATATTCATTTTAATCCATTTACTGCTTGTGGCACCCAGGTGCCCTGCCGAATGATTGACGAGTTGCTCAGCTCTCCAGCCAGTCAATGGGATGCTTTGTTAAAAAATCGTTCTGAGCCTTTTTCAACGTATGGCCAAGATCCAAACTATAAGCTTATGTCATCTAGCCTTAATGCTGTGAAGCAGGTAGTAAATGATCAACACGCTCAATTTACGCTTTACTTAGGTGATTTTTTGGGTCATCACTATGACGGTGATAAAGGTAGCAATGTGACACACAAAGGGTTTTATTATTACGTTAGTCCACCTAACCAAACCCCCGCTGAGTATAAAACCTTCGTTAAAAAAAGCATGGCGGTTATTATTCACGATATTCGAGCTGCTGCTGGTGATCATGTGCCCGTCTATTTCTTGCTAGGTAACAATGATTCTGACCGCGGAGATAATGTTTTTCCCAGCCAAGAATATTTGCAAAATACTGCAACTGATTTTAATTTGACGTCCTCACAAACTCAAACTTTTCTAACTGGCGGTTATTATCTTCAACCTATCGACAAAAACAATGAAGTCATCATGTTAAATAGCAATGTATTCTCGCCAAGTGCCCAATTGCCAGATAACAAACCGCCTGTGTCAATTGCTCAAAATCAAATGCGTTGGCTAAGCGATCAACTCGCTAATGCAAAAAAAGAAAATCTATCCGTTTGGATTGCCATGCACATCCCACCTGGCATCGATACCTTCAATACCGACCATGAAGGGCCAGGCACAAAAAATCCACCCGTGCCTGAGTGGTTGCCTGAGTATAATGAGCAATTTCGCCAACTCATTTTGCAATATTCTAGCATTATAAGGGGTATATTCGCAGCTCACATGCATAAAGATGCGTTTAGAATGATAAACGATAACGATGGCAAAGCTATAAACTATATCAGCATTAATCCAGCAATTAGCCCCAACTATGGGAATAACGCAGCATTTAAAGATTATAGCTACGACAATAGTTTTAACCCAACTAATTACAGTGTTTATTATGCAGACTTATCAACCCCCAATCGGGACCAACTTAACTGGCAGCTTGAATATTCATTCGATGATGCCTACCATCAACCAGCCAGCAGCACTTTACTTTCTGGTTATCGTACCATTGCCAACGACCCATCATTGAAATCTGGCAATTTTCAAAAACTGTATTATCAGTTTTATGCCGTTAATTATCGTGGATTTAATGGCAGATGGTTACCCTACTACTATTGTGCAATCAAAACTATTGACAGCAAAAGCTATATTGAGTGCGAAAACAAGAGCCAGCCAACGTTAAATACTCAATCAGGCTAAACTCTTGCTCACAATTTCATATACATTTTTGCTTAGCCCTTCTTTAGCTAGTAAGCGATCAAGCTGTGCTTTCATCATAGCTTGGCGTTTTTCGCTATATCGCCGCCATTTTGTTAGCGGTGAAATCAGGCGTGATGTCACCATAGGGTTTATAGCATCTAATTCTAGCGCTATATCAGTGAGCAACTCATAACCTTTGCCATCCTTGCAGTGAAATCCAATAAAATTAGCAGCAAAACCACCAAGAAGTGCGCGTACTTTATTTGGATTTTTAATATTAAACACAGCATGTTGAGTTAATGCTTTTACTTCATCAATCACAGTATCCGTTTCAGACATCGCCTGTATCATCAGCCATTTATCCACAACAAGTGTCTCGTCTTTCCATTGTTTATAGAAAGATTCAGTTGCTTGTTGGCGGAATTTGTTATCAAATCGTGTCAACACACGAAACGCTGCTAATTGATCAGTCATGTTGTTGGCTTGGGTAAATTGCGTCATCGCCAAATCATAATAGCGATCACCTATCAGGCTTAAATACATCAAACAGGTATTTTTAAGCGCCCTTTCGCCGACATCGGCAATATCATAATGATAAGGCTTCTGTTGATTTAATGTTTGGTATAGATCCGACAAAGCGCCTTCGGCATGTTTTGCAAAAGCAGTCGACAAATGACAATGCGCCGCATAGATGGCATCAACATCAATTTTATCAACATTTTCACCAATATAAGTGAAACTCGGCAAACTAATCAGTTTCGCAACAAATGCTTTATCTAATTGTTTATCATGAAGCACTGCATCTAATGCCTCAAAAAAAGCTGGGTTATGAGATAGTGGCTGGCCTTGTTGATGCTGAGCCATTAACACATTTATTTGACGCAACGCAAATGATTGACAAGCTTCCCATGCAGAAAAACTGTCATCATCATTGGCAATCAAAAATGCTAATTGCTCATCAGAGTACTTATATTGCAATTTAATTGGTGCAGAAAACTGATGCAAGAAAGACGGTGTTGGTTCTTCATGGATGTCAAGAAACGTAAAACGTTGCTCAGCTTCAGTCACATGCAACACCGAGTTTTTTAGTTTTTTATCCTCGTTTGCTAACATAAGCGGCAATCGACCGCCCTTTTTATCCAACAGGCTCATGCGAATAGGAATGTGAAATGGCAGTTTATTAGTTTGACCAGGCGTGTCAGGACACGTTTGTTTAACATCAAGATGATATAATTTTTCAGCGGCATCATAGGTAGATTTAATGCTGACAATGGGTGTGCCCGACTGTGAATACCATAAGCGGAATTGACTTAAATCAACATCATTAGCATCTTCCATCGCTTTGACAAAGTCTTCACACGTCACCGCATGGCCATCATGGCGCTCAAAATATAAATCCGTCGCTTTACGATAACCTTCTTTGCCAACAATCGTTTTTTGCATCCCAATAACTTCACATCCTTTCTCATAAACCGTTGCGGTGTAAAAGTTATTCATATTGATATATGAATCCGGACGAATAGGATGCGCTAATGGCCCTGCATCTTCTGGAAACTGTAAATTTCTTAAGCGTTGGACTTGGTCAATACGAACCACATCACGCAAACCTATATCTTGTGAAAAACTATGATCGCGAAAAACGGTCAACCCTTCTTTTAATGTTAGCTGAAACCAATCACGCAAAGTCACACGATCGCCTGTCCAGTTATGAAAATATTCATGACTAACAACTACATCAATACCTGCGTAGTCCTGATCAGTAGCTGTTTCAGGTTTGGCTAACACATACTGTGCATTGAAGACATTAAGCCCCTTGTTTTCCATTGCGCCAAAGTTAAAATCATCAACAGCAACGATCATAAAAATATCTAAATCATATTCTCGACCATACTTTTCCTCATCCCACTTCATCGCTTTTTTTAACGATTCCATAGCAAAATGGCATTTATCAATATTTCGGTGTTCGGAATAAATTCTCAACGTTACCACACGGTCAGACATCGTAGTGAAGTGATCTTCAATAAATGCTAAATCACCAGCTACTAACGCAAATAAGTAACAGGGTTTTTTGAAAGGATCTTCCCATTTAGCAAAGTGTCGCCCACCATGCAACTCTCCCTGATCTACTAAGTTACCATTTGACAGCAACACCGGACAGCTATCTTTATCAGCAATAATAGTTGTATCGTACTTTGACATCACATCAGGGCGATCTAAACAATAAGTAATCCGTCTAAATCCGTCAGACTCACACTGAGTGCAATAACTTGAATTGCTTTTATACAGACCCATCAACGTCGTATTATCTTGCGGCTTGATATGCGTAACGATTTCAAGAAAAAAATCGTCAGGTACATTAAAAATTGTTAAATCTTCGTCTGTTTTTTCGAATGCGTCATCCGCTAATAGTTTACCATCTAATTTGACTGAGATAAGATCTTGTTCACATCCGTCAAGCACCAAGTTATCAGCCTTTTTAGCTTGACTATTGTGATGAACATGTAAGCGTGAGGTCACGGTTGTAAATTTTTCTGCTAGCTCAACCGTGAGTGATACGCTGTTAATCATGTACGGTGCTGGACGATAGTCTTTACGATACTTTACTAGCTCTTCAGTATTCTTTGTCATTATTGATCACCTTTTAGTAATGTTAAAAATTCATTGTGCGCTTCAAGCTCTTGAGAAGAAGCCATGATCACCGGGGTTTGTGCATACGTTTTTTGATCGTCATTAACTGAATGTGCTATGTTCACGTCTTGTTTATTTTCTTCTTTTTCGTCGAACAATGTGGTTTGACCACCTGTCATGATCAGATAAACTCGCGCCAATAGCTCTGAATCAAGTAATGCACCATGCCACTCACGATGCTTATTATCAACATGGTAACGATTACAAAGCGCATCCAAACTATTTCGCTGACCAGGATGCATGTCACGAGCCATTGTCAACGTATCGAGCACTTGACAGTAACGTTTAATATTCGAGGGTTTTAGTTTAGCTAAACGAAACTCATGCTCAAGAAACCCAACATCAAAAGGCGCATTGTGAATGATGAGCTCAGAATCTCGTATATACTCAATAAACTCAGCGGCAATATCAGCAAACAATGGTTTGTCTTTGAGAAACTCATTGGTAATACCATGGACATCTTGTGCATCTTGTTCAATCTCACGTTCAGGATTAATATAGACATGAAATGTATCGCCCGTTATCCGTCGATTGAGCATTTCAACACACCCTATTTCAATGATTTTATGGCCTTTGCTCGGCTCTAAACCTGTGGTCTCTGTATCTAAAACAATTTGCCTCAATGTTATTCCTTAGCAAGTAACTCATCTATTGCCTGATTGGCCAGCTGATCAGCCATTTCATTTTCAGGATGGCCACTATGCCCTTTTACCCAGTGCCAGGTAACAACATGCCGCTGCACCTCACTATCTAAACGTTCCCATAAATCCTTATTTTTAACAGGCTTTTTGTTGCTGGTTCGCCAGGCGTTTCTCTTCCAATTTGCCAGCCAAACAGTAATACCATTTTTAACATATTCAGAATCGGTCGTTAAAGAAACTTCACAAGATTCTTTCAGTATTGCGAGGACTTCAATTGCCGCTGTGAGCTCCATACGATTGTTGGTCGTATCAGACTGTGCGCCATAAATTTTCTTTTCATGCTGATCATAACGCAGCACAGCGCCCCAACCACCTGGACCAGGATTTCCTCGACAAGCCCCATCTGTAAAAGCATTCACTTGTTTTTTAGTCACGACAAATATCCCTTGACGCAGGTTTTACTAGCCCTTTTTTAATAAACTTAGCTGAGCGCGCCCACTCAGGTTTTTGGGGCGTCATACCCAAAATTGATTTCTTAGCAATAATAATATAGATCCCGGCGAATATTGGACAGGCCCATTGGCTTATATTTTGCATTAAACTCGATTTTTTTTCGGCTAAGCGTGAAAACTTGTAGTAATTTGAATTAACCACGTCAAAGCCAAGCAAATTCAACCAATCTTTAACCTTGCCTAACGTTCGAAATTGTCCAGCGCACGCGCCCTCATTAGAAAATAAGCGACGTATACCATAGAGGCTCATGGGGTTAAACCCAACAATAACAACATGTCCTTCGGGGCGAAGTACGCGCTCAACCTCACGCAGCACCTGATGGGGATTGACGACAAATTCAAGGGTATGCGGCATGAGCGCAATGTGCATGCTGTCAGACGCTACCGGTAGCCTGCCATACTGTGCACTAACAAAACTGTTTATACTTGTCTTTCGCGGCTTGGATGGATGAATAAGCATCGCACTATTAACTTGCAATGTGCTGGGCAAATCCGCTTGAGCGGGATCAGCCAAAATGAGCGCTTGCGAGCCATAAATTTTCTTTAATAATAACTCAAGATGAACTTTTTCTAAGGCCGTCAGGCGCTTTCCTTGGTTTGTTTTTAGCCATTTTGAAAACTCTTTCTGCCTAATATTCACGTTACTGCCTATGTGCTGTAGAATGACCCGCTCAGTGAACCATTTTCACCTGCCTCACAAGGAGTTGCAAGCGATGTTTACCGTTGATGCTGTCCCTGCATGCAAAGACAATTATATTTGGATGCTTATTAATCAAAAAACCTCCGGATGTATCGTTGTTGACCCAGGCGAAGCACCTCAGGTTATCACGTACCTTAAGAATCATCAGCTATCGCTTAAGGCCATTTTTGTCACTCATCATCACTGGGATCACAGCAATGGCGTTGCTGAGTTGCTTGAGCATGAAAAAGCACCTGTGTATGGGCCAAGCAAAGAAAATATCGCATCGGTTGACCATAAACTTGAGGATAAACAATTCATCCATCTTGATGAAATTCAAGCAAAATTTATAGCAATGGAACTACCAGGACATACTGCGGGTCAAATTGCTTATTATGGTCATAGCATGGTATTTACGGGCGACACGCTCTTTTCAGCGGGCTGTGGCCGAATGTTTGAAGGAACGCCAGAGATTTTTTCAGACAGCCTCATGCAATTAAAGAACTTACCTGAAGAGACAAAAATCTATTGTGGTCATGAATATACCATTAATAATTTAAAATTTGCTTTAACTGTTGAACCCAATAATCAAGCCGCCAAAGACCACCTTGAGCACTGCAAACAACTTATCTCAAAAGAAAAGAAAACATTGCCTTCAACTATCGGATTAGAAAGAAAAATAAATCCATTTTTAAGGATTACAGAGCAAACTGTTATTCAGGCTGCTGAAGGATGGGCTGATCGACAACTGTCTTCACCAGCGGATGTGTTCAAGATACTAAGAAAATGGAAGGATAGCTTTTAATTGTGTTATTCTCTTGTGATGCGCAAAATATATAAACTACTCCTGGCGACCCTAACGTGCTTAATCATCTCGAGCTGTTCGCCTGTTGCCAACCAGGGCTTCGCAGAGCATGCAAGTTATCAGAATAATTTATGGGATGTCATTGCAGACCAATTCAGCTTGCCGGGTGAAACAACCAGCAATCGCGCAGTTCGGGCACAAGTTAATTGGTACATGCGTCACCAGTCGATGATGACGCGACAAGCCACCAGCGCCAAACCTTTTCTCTATTATGTCTATCAGCAAGTCAAAGCTCGGCATATGCCCAGCGAAATCGCCCTGTTACCGATGATCGAAAGTGGATACAACCCATTCGCTCATTCAAAAGTTGGCGCAGCAGGTCTTTGGCAGTTAATGCCAAGCACAGCATCAGGCTATGGCGTTACAATTAACTGGTGGTATGATGGCCGTCGAGATCTTGTTGCTTCAACCAACGCAGCACTTACCTACTTGGCTTATCTGAATAAATTTTTTCATGGTAACTGGTTGTTAGCTGTGGCCGCATATAACAGCGGTGAAGGTACGGTACAAAAAGCTGTGCTATGGAACAAACGACACAAACGATCAACATCATTTTGGCAATTAAAATTACCCGCTGAAACGCGAACTTATGTAATTGAGCTCTTAGCATTAGCAACGATTATTAGCAACCCTGACGCATTCCCAACAAATTTTCCAAGCATCCCTGATGAACCTTACTTCACAACGGTCAATGTTGGCAGTCAAATTGATTTAGCTTATGCAGCAAAAATGGCAGGCTTGTCATTAACAGCACTAACCAACTTAAATGCTGGTTACAACCGATGGGCGACAGACCCTGCAGGGCCATACAAATTACTTATTCCACTTGATCGTGAAGCACAATTTATGACAGCCCTACGCTATGCGCCAAAAAACAAATTGGTTACCTGGCAGCGCTATCAAATTCAGCGTAGTGACACATTAGCTCGCATCGCCGCACATTTTCATACAACTATTGAGCTCATTGAATCCATCAACCACATTCAAAATGCTCGCACGCAAGTTGGTCGCTACATTTTAGTTCCGATGGATAGCAAAAATATTGAGAATATCGCTATTGCGCAGCAACGTGAATATTTTCAATCGCAGCACAGCATCCCAGATGTTAATGTCATTCATCATATTGTCAGACGTGGTGAGTCGCTTAGTAGCATCGCGCGCGATTATCGTGTGAACTTGAGAAAGCTGGCATTCTGGAACGGTGTTAAACCTACGGATAGGATAAAACCAGGCAGCGACTTAACTATTTGGCCATCTAAGCTTACACGCTATGGTGGACGATCAAATGTAACCTATACCATCAAAGCGGGAGACACATTATCAAAAATTGCTGCGCGATATGGTGTCAGCGTCACTGCAATAAAACGCCACAACCAACTTAATACCACTCTCTTAAAACCTGGGCAACGGTTGGTTATTCCTGTTGTTCGGGAAGTCAAAAAAATATATTACACAGTGAAACGAGGCGACACACTATCAAAGATTGCCACACATTACGGCGTCAGTGTAAGCAATTTATTGCGATGGAATCATATTCGTAATCAACATAAAATATTTGTTGGCGAAAAATTAGTAATTTATCCGTAACGTTAACCAAAGTTTTTAACTAACAAGTCAATAGTCATCACCGTGACAACAACAAGAAAAATAGGACGAATAAGCTGCGTACCTTTGTGGAGCACCAAGAAGGATCCGATGCGAGCGCCAAGCAGCTGGCCTGCGCCCATCACCACGGCAATAGGATAATTAATATTGCCCAAATAAATAAAACACCCCAAAGAAGCTAAATTTCCGATAAGATTCAGCGGTTTCATATGCATGCTGGCATAACGAATGTTGTTGCCAAGAAAAAACATAATCGCAAACACCCAAAATGAACCGGTTGCTGGCCCAAAAAATCCATTATAAAAACCTAATCCCAAGCCAAAACACAAATAGAAAGGAAATACTTTAATTCTTCTTTTTCGATCTTCTTTACCAAGCTTAGGAGTAAACAAGGTATACAGCAACACAAAAAGGAGTAAAAATGGAATCAATTTGGCCAAGATGGCTGGATGAATAAATTGCACGCAGATCGCACCAACAAAACCACCAATGCCAGTGAATATTAAAGCGAATTTCAAATGATGAGTGTCCAACTTGCCGTGGCGAACAAAACGAAAAGTCGCCATCGTCTCACCAAAAATACTTTGAAATTTGTTCGTTCCCAGGGCAACAGTGGGCGGCAGGCCAATCCCTAACAAGACGGGCAAAGCAATTAACCCGCCTCCTCCGCCAATCGTATCAACAATGCCGGTAAAACAACCGACAATTGACAAAATGCAGAGTGTTATTAGTTGGTGGTCCATCAAAATACCGATATACTTTTCAGCATGTATCGAGACATTTTAGCACAATTTTCTGAAGGCGGGTTGATTATTACGGCCAACCGTCGCCTTTCTCGTTATTTGATTGCAGAACACGATATTATGCATCAGACCGCATCAAGCTGGCCAACCTTAAACTGTTTGCCCATCCA
>PANR01000007.1 GCA_002707695.1 Legionellaceae bacterium | reverse complement strand
TATTATCGGGGCATTTATGGGCAGCTTATATCTAACGCAAGTGGACCATATGTCCGTCACACAAGCGTCGATGATTTCAAGCATGGTTTATTTTGGCAGCATGATTGGCTCACCGACGATGGGATGGGTGTCTGATAAAATCGGTTACCGCCGTGTACCAATGATTATCGCGGCCATTATCTCCATTGCTTTGGTGTTATATATTATCTATACACCACACCCACCGATGTTAAGTTTATTACTAAGCTTTTTTGCGTTAGGTTTTATTACCAGCGCACAAGTCATAGGCTATCCCACTGTTAGCGAACACAACCCGCATGTATTAACCGGCACTGCTGTGAGCATTGTCTCTATGATTGTCGTGCTAAGTGGCGCTGTTTTATTGCCCGTTGTTGGCTGGATTTTAGATGTTAGCGGGGCCCATAAAAAAATCAACAATGTCATTCACTACTCAGCTGGCGCTTACCATCATGCATTGGTGATTTTACCAGCTACTTTTGTGATTGCGTTATTGATGGCAATATTGATTAAAGAAACACGCTGCAAACCACAGTGTGATTGATACGATAAGCCTCATTAAATCAGTTGGAGAGTACAATAACATGCCAATTATTACTGATAGCCTAGAACGCAGCAGCGCGAATAAATGGCTTCCTTGGATTGTATGCATTACCGGTAGTTTATTATTTTTCTATGAAGCCATTCAAATGATGATGTTTAACTCCCTCAACACTTCATTGATGGCCAGCTTTAATGTCAATGCCACACAACTTGGCTTTGTCTCTTCTGTTTATTTCTACACAAGCGCCTCGTTGATTTTTGTTGCAGGCAACATGCTTGACCGCTTTTCGACTCGCATGTTGATTTTAATGTCGATGTTAACGTGTACAATTGGCACACTTGGTTTTGCACTCTCGCCTGATTTAATTATTGCAGCTGCGTTTCGTTTGATTGTCGGGATTGGCGGCGCATTTTGTTTTTTGAGTTGTGTAAAACTCGCATCACGCTGGTTCCCACCTTCACGCAGAGCGATGGTTGTGGGCGTTATTGTCACTATGTTTATGTTGGGTGGTTGGGTTGCTCAAACTCCACTGACCGCATTAATCCATAAGTTTGGCTGGCGCTATGCTTTATTTTTAGATGGATTGCTCGGCATCGTGATTACCGCGTTGATGTGGTTTGTCATCAAAGATCGCCCAAAAAAAGATAGCCATTTAACTGCAGAGGAACGCGAAACGCTCAAAAAAATTGGGCTGAAAAAGGCAATTGTTTCTGTATTGAAAAACCCTAACAACTGGTGTGGAGCATTTTATACCTGCTTAACCAACTTGCCTGTTTACTTAGTCGGTGCATTTCTCGGTAGTATGTATTTGCAACAAGCACAGCATTTAAGCACATCGCATGCGGCTTTTGTATCTGGTATGATTTTTTTTGGTAGCTTTCTTGGCTCAACGAGCATTGGCTGGATTTCTGATCGGATTAAGAAACGTCGTTTGCCGATGATTGTTGGCGCACTACTGATTCTAGCCGTAGTAGCCATTATTATTTATGTACCTGGTTTGTCATTCATTGAGTTAATGCTACTGTTTTTTGCGCTCGGCTATGTCACCAGCGCACAGGTGCTGGGTTACCCCACGGTTGCCGAGCATAATCCTGCCGTCCTAACAGGCACTGCGGTGAGTATTGTTTCAACCATCACCGTATTTAGTGGTGCGGTTATTTTTCCACTTGCTGGCTGGTTGCTTGATGTCAGCGGTCAGCATAAAAAAATTAAAGGTGTCATGCATTACTCACTCACAGCTTACCATCATGCGATGATTATCTTACTTGTCGCAGCAATTGGTGCATTGATTGCCGCATTGCTTATTAAAGAAACAAATTGCAAGCATCAAATGGATGCTACCCTCTAGGCGTGTCGTCAATCTTGGCGTAGAATAACCGCATGAATAAATATGATTATCTCGATGCCATGGGCATAGACATCTGGCAACAGCGATCAGCTCAACCTAACGACGCGCCAACGATTTACCAACAACCTGTCGATGCATCAGCCTGGAATGCGCTTCAAAACAAAGTAGCCGGCTGCACGCTCTGTGCATTATCTCAATCGCGCACAAACACCGTGTTTGGCACAGGCAACCCCCAAGCTGATCTAATGATTATTGGTGAGGCACCTGGTGCTGATGAAGATAAACAAGGCAAACCATTTGTCGGCCGCGCAGGAAAATTATTGACTGAAATGCTAAAAGCAATCGGGTTAAGCCGTGAGACTGTATTTATCGCAAATATTTTAAAATGCCGGCCGCCCAACAATCGTGATCCTGACCCGAATGAAGTTCGTTCTTGCACCCCTTATTTGCAACAACAAATTAACTTCATACAACCTAAACTTATCGTAGCGTTAGGGCGCATTGCTGCACAGTTTTTACTAGACACCAATGCTTCGCTTGGTTCGATGCGTGGACGCATTCATCAATACGGTGAACAAAACACGCCCCTGCTTATTACTTATCACCCCGCTTATTTGTTGCGATCACCGGGGCAGAAAGTAAAGTCTTATGAAGATCTACGACAAATAAACCAACTCATCACACAGCCTTCTGCATAGCGCTATACTCAAGCAAAGGTTTATTTACTTAATACGTTTATAACGCTGCATTGCCTGCTCTCTCGCCACTTTATGATCGACAATAGGATGAGGGTAATTTTCACCTAATACAATATTGGCTTGATCTAACACATCGTCTGGCGCCTTCCAAGGCTCATGAATATATTTATCGGGTAGCTTTTTCAAAATCGGCAGCCAGCGACGCACGTATTCACCTTGCGCATCAAACTTCACTCCCTGCAACACTGGATTAAAAATCCTAAAGTAAGGTGCGGCATCCGCACCAGAACCTGCAACCCACTGCCAGCTCGCAGAATTGCTTGCCAAATCAGCATCAACTAAGGTATCCCAAAACCATGCGGCGCCCTTTCGCCAGTCAATTAACAAATCTTTAATTAAAAACGATGCCACAATCATTCTGACACGATTATGCATGGTGCCTGTCAGCCAAAGCTCTCTCATGCCAGCATCAACGATAGGATATCCCGTTTGCGCTCGTTGCCACCTCTTAAGCAATGATGCTGAATTTTTCCAAGAAAATTTATCGAATGCCGAACGAAAGTTTTTTTTAGGCAATTCAGGAAAATGATAAAGTAAATAATAAGAAAATTCACGCCAACCAAGCTCAGATAAAAATGAGTTAATTGTTTTTTCAGTAATTTTTTCATGCAATGCAAATTGCTTAACTGCGTAATGAATTTGTCTAGGACTTAGTTCGCCAACATGTAAATGGGGTGACAAATGTGAAGTGGTATCCAGCGCAGGGAAATCACGTCGGTGATAGTCAGCAAGTGCGTGCTCTAAAAAATGATTGAGCCGTTTTGATGCGCCCTGCTCGCCCGGGGCCCACAAACGGGAAAACGGTTTTGCCCAATCAGGTTTTGTTGGCAATAATTTCCAATCTGTTAGTTTATCAGATGTGACTCCACGAGGCGTTGAAAATGTGCGAACCAGTGGTAATGGTTTTTCATCTTGATAATTTTTTTGCGCCGCTCGCCAATAAGGGGTAAATACTTTAAAAAAACTGCCCTGTTGATTTTTAATGACCCAAGGTTCATTGAGCAAAGCACTATTAAAACTATGCACCTCAACCTCGCTAGACTCTAATTGTTTTTTTATTTTTTTATCACGCTTGATGGTGTAAGGTTCATAACAGCGATTCCAGAATACGGCGTCTATATTGTGTTTTTTAACAAGAGAAAGCAGTATTTTTTCGTAGTCACCTGATTTTAAAATCAAACGCCCACCACATGACTGAATGGATTCTGCAAGGGAAGACAGACTGTGATGCAACCACCACCTTTGTGCGCCACCAGGGGTATAAGGATCATGTTCGTCTACTATATAAACGGGCAATATACGTGGTGAAAACTCCCTGGCAGCTATCATTGCAGGATTATCGCGCAAACGAAGATCTTGTCGAAAACAGACGAGTGCTATTGGATCGCTCATAACGATAATAAAACTACTACACCATGAAGCAACATCATTATTACTCCAATCACAATTATACTACTGACATACAGCCCGAAAAACCACAAAAACTTTCGATTTTTAATAATGGAGCACATCTTTCACTTTTCCTCTAAAAATATGGTATGCATACCCTGTATAAACCAACAAGACAGGCAACATAATTGATGCACCAAACAACAAAAATGCCAATGTATTACTTGGAGAAGCTGCTTGCCAAATTGTTATGTGATAAGGGACAATGTAAGGATATAAACTAACAATAAAACCAAAAAGCGGTGAAAGCACCAACAATACAGAAATCCAATACGGCATATATTCGTAGCGATACTTAACACTGGTTAACAATCCTGCGGACAAGCAAATTGTAAACAATGGTAGCCAAAATAAAACAGGCCAATTTGATACGGTAGACCATAGTTGATAAAGCCTTGGATGAACAAAGGGCGTGAAAAAACAAACAAGCGATACTGCAACAATCAACACAACGGCATTCACTCGCGACCAAGCAAACATTTTTTTCTGCAAATCACCTTCACATTTTAAAATAAGACGTGTACTCCCAAGCAGGGTATAAGCAACCACTAACCCAGCAGCAGTCAAGCATGAAAATGCGTTAATAAAAGCTTCACTGCTTCCAAACCCTCTGACGACTTTTGCAACAATCAAGCCTTGAAGAATAGTTATGCATATTGAAGCAAAGAAAAAAATCATATCCCATCTTGATTTACCAACATCTGATTTCAAACGAAACTCAAACACTACACCACGAAAAAGCAATAAAATTGCCATTAACAATAGAGGCAAATACAGCGCTGGTAGCAGCACACTAAACGCTAAAGGAAAGGCGCCATAGAGCGAAGCTAGGCCAAGCACCAACCAGGTTTGGTTACCATCCCATGTTGGCAAAATCATACTGGCTGCGATATCGCGCTCATGCTCAGAAAGAACTGGCATTAAGATGCCCGTTCCCAATGTGAAGCCATCAAGAAGCACATACATGATGATACAAAAACTGATGATACCCGCCCAAATTAACACTAGCATCTCACACTCCTCCATTTTTTGGGGGCTGCATGTAAGCAAAAGGAGGTTTTTCGAGTTGATGAATTGAGATTGGCCCTTTTTTTAGAACTTTGCCAACATACCGAAAATAAAAGACACCAAAAATGATGCCATAAACAACAACCAATAGAACAAAAGAAATGAGCACTTTTTCAATACTGACACGACTCGCCGCATCTGAAGTTCTCAGCAAATTATAAACCACCCAAGGCTGGCGACCTGTTTCAGCGGTAAACCAACCTGTAATTAAGGCAACAAAGCCCGCTGGCGATGAGAACACGCAAAGTTTCAGAAACCAACGCTGATCATATAGGCGATGACGGACGCGCAAATACAAGCCAATGAGTCCAAGAAGTAACATTAAGAATCCCAAACCCACCATGATTCTAAAGCTATAAAACGTCAACCACACAAAAGGCTGATCATCCCTCGGGACGGATTTTAAGCCCTGGACCTCTCCATTCCAGTTGTGCGTGTTAATTAAACTGGCCAAATGGGGAATGCCAATAGCAAAATCATTTTTTTGTTCAGCTTGATTGGGCCACGCAACTAAGAGCAATGGCGCACCTTTTTGAGTATTCCATGCGCCTTCGATTGCGGCTGTTTTAATAGGCTGATACTCATGCACTTTTAATCCAACCTCATCACCAATAAAAATTTGCATCGGTATAAGCAAAACAATAACAACCATGGCAAATGAAAAACATTTTTTAGAGAACATACGATGCTTATTATTCATGAGGTACTGAGCCGAAATGCCTGCAACAACTAGCGCCGTTGCAAGATATGACGCCAGCAACATATGAAGATAACGAATCACTGTGGAATGATTGAAAATAACTTCTCGCCAACTTTGCACAACAAACTGATGATTTTTAAGTACCGCACCTGCGGGTGTTTGCATCCAAGAATTTGCTGATAAGATCCAAAATGCGGAAAATGTCACGCCAAAAAAAACTAGCAGTGTTGAAACATAATGAAGTTTCTCCCCTACACGATTCCAACCAAAAATCATTACGCCTAAAAACCCTGCCTCAATGAAAAATGCGGTCAACACCTCATAAGTAAACAAACTCCCCAATACCGGTCCAACAATTTTAGTAAACCCCGACCAATTAGTCCCTAATTGGAACTCCATAACAACCCCTGACACAATGCCCATACCAAATGTCAGTGCAAATATTTTCATCCAAAATTTACAGATTGATAAATAAATGGGTTTTTTAGTAATTAACCAGACCCCCTCCATAATCGCCAAGAAGGTTGCTAATCCGATACTGAAAGCAGGGAAAAGAATATGAAAGCTGATGGTGAAGGCAAACTGCACTCTTGATACAAATGTTGAATCGATTGCCATCGTGATGCTCCATTGATTTTGGTTCTATTTTAAGTTAAGATGCCTTAAAAATTAAATTTATACATTTTATTTTTATTATAACTTTAATTTATGGGGTGTAGCCATGACTTCACGCATCACATTGAATCAATTGCGTATTCTTGCAGCCGTTGCTGAGACGGGCAGTGTAACAAAAGCCAGTACTGCTGTGTTTTTAACACAGCCTGCTGTATCGACCAGCATGAAATTATTGGAAGAGCATTTCGGCACAGCGCTGCTTGAGATTATTAACAAAAAAGCTCACCTCACTCAGGCCGGACAGGCAGTGTATGAGGCCCACCGACACATCAAAGAAGAACTAGAGATGCTCGAGCAAACTATTGCTGATATCAAAGGTTGTCTGCAAGGTGTCTTAAACATTGCCATGGTATCAACAGCAAAATTTTTTGTTCCGCACATTGTCGGTGAATTTATGAAAGAACATCCCAAAATTGAGACGAAACAAAAGATACTTAATCGCCACGATGTGCTTTTTGCCCTGCAGAACAATCATTGTGACTTTGCAATTATGAGCCAGCTTCCTGGGAATATTCCTTTCATCACACATCGAATCGCAGAGAATCCACTCGTTATGATTGCATCACCCGAAAACCCTTTATGCAAAAAACAACGCATTGAAGTGAAAGATCTCGTTGAAGAAAAATGTATTGTAAGAGAGCAAGGTTCTGGCATTCGCCAATCAATTGAAGCTTTATTTTCCAAGAAAAATCTAGTACCCACTATCGCAATGGAGCTAAGCAGCACTGAAGCCATTAAGCAAATGGTTATCGCTAACATTGGCATCGGGATTGTGCCAAAACTCAGCCTCAAGACTGAGCTTGAATTGGGAAAATTAAAAATTCTCAACGTGGTTGGCACCCCTATTACAGAGCATTGGCATGTTGTCTATCTAAAAAACAAAAAGCTACCTCCTCTTGTAAAAAAATTTATTGAATATTTATTAACTCATAATGAGGCATACACCGCATGTTAGAGCAGTCATTTCATTTCGATGAATTTTATGATAAATAGTGTCAGTCAAATTAACAGCCAGGATATCCAATGCTAGGTTTTTTAAAACGCAAAAAGAAAGCGACTAACGACGAAAGTAGCACGAGCCCACAGCCTCTGACTGACGAAATGTCGAATCCCGGCGAGCCCAACAAGCCAGGATTATTCAAGCGACTGACGGCCGGCCTTCATAAAACACGCAAAACATTTTCTGATGGCATGGCAACTGCCTTGCTAGGCAAGAAAGAAATTAATGATGACATCCTCGAAGAAGTTGAAACTCAATTGTTGATGGCTGATGTTGGTGTTGAAGCGACTCAAATGTTTATTGACAATCTTCACAAACGTTTGTCAAGAAAATCTCTTGACGATGCCGAGGCTGTTTTACTCGCCTTGAAAGAAGACATGACTGGCTTATTAAATACTGTCGAGCAACCGCTACAAATACATGAAAAAAAGCCTTTTGTAATTTTAATGGTCGGCGTTAACGGTGCAGGAAAAACAACAACCATTGGAAAACTCGCTCATTACTTTCAACAACAAGGAAAATCAGTCATGCTAGCGGCGGGTGATACCTTTCGCGCGGCTGCTGTTGAGCAACTCAAAACTTGGGGTGAGCGCAACGATGTGCCCGTCATTGCACAAGGCAGTGGGTCAGACAGTGCTGCTGTTATTTTCGATGCAATGGCATCAGCAAAAGCGAGAAATGTCGATGTATTAATTGCTGACACGGCAGGTCGGCTTCACAATAAAGATAACCTCATGGAGGAATTGAAAAAAATCAAACGCGTCATGCAAAAACAGATAGGAGACGCTCCACACGAAACATTGTTAGTTATCGATGCAGGCAATGGGCAAAACGCGCTATCGCAAGCTACGCAATTTAACCAAGCAATCGATATTAGTGGAATCTGCTTGACTAAGCTTGATGGCACAGCCAAAGGCGGTATTATTTTTGCTATTGCCAAGCAAATCAAAAAACCACTTCGCTTTATCGGTGTAGGTGAACAAATTGATGATTTACGCCCTTTTCAGGGGACGGATTTCATCGAGGCTCTCTTCGCAGACCAATAAGCAATAGACATACGCACCAAGTTAAACTCAAACCACTGGAACACGCATAGAGGCAGATTGAAAGGGTCAAATTTTTAACAAAATTGCAGCTGCTTTTCTCAGAAAATCGCCAAAAAATTGGCAGAATTGCTTGAAAAAGTATATAATACCCCCATATGACAATTACTATGGAAAACAATAGCTTAGCGATTAAAACCATCGATCTGGCTTCGCCGCTGGGCAGCATTGACTCGTACGCCCACTGGGCGAATCAGATTCCTATGCTTTCTCGAGAAGAGGAGCACGAGCTCGCTACGCGCTTCCACGATCAGCAAGACCTTCAAGCGGCCCGCAAGCTGGTGCTTGCGCATTTGCGTTTTGTCATCAAGATTGCTCGCGGTTATGCAGGTTATGGCCTCTCCCAGGCCGACCTCATCCAAGAAGGCAACCTCGGTCTTATGAAAGCAGTGAAACGATTTAACCCTGAAATGGGGGTTAGGCTTGTGACCTTTGCGGTGCACTGGATTAAAGCTGAGATGCACGAGTTTATTCTCAAGAATTGGCGTATTGTTAAAATTGCTACCACCAAAGCGCAGCGAAAATTATTCTTCAATTTGCGTAACATGAAAAAGCGCCTGGGTTGGTTTACACAGGATGAAATCGAAGATGTTGCTCAAACATTAAATGTCAAACCCAGTGAAGTCGTTGCCATGGAAGAGCGGTTGAATGCTAATGACATGGCATTTGATATGACAAACGATGATGATGATCATCATTATTCGCCCGAGCAATTTCTCGCTGACCAGACAAACAGCCCAGCTCTATTAGTTGAGTCTGATGACGCAATAGGCGGCAATAAAGCTCGCTTGCTAAGCGCTATAAAAACGCTGGACACGCGCAGTCAGGACATCTTGCAACAACGCTGGCTCAATGAAAAGAAAACAACGCTGCACCAACTCGCCAAGCAATATCAAGTTTCTGCCGAACGTGTGCGCCAGCTTGAACAACAAGCTATGAAGAATATTCGCAATATCTTAGCGAGCAACTAATTATTTAGTAGCGCCTGTCTTTAAAGTCCGTTAGACTATTCAAAACCATTTGTTAGAAAAGGATCCGGCGGTCTTAAGGAGTGTGAGATGCTGCAATTCAATATTATTCGCGACAACGATGGCAATATTGAAGCTATCGAAGTGCCTGTTACCGGCAACAGCCTACTCTCCACAGCAAAACTAAACAAAGGATCGGCTTTTTCGCCAGAAGAGCGTGAAACATTCAAACTAACAGGCAAGCTCCCCGAACGCCATGAAACGCTCGATGAGCAAGCCAAGCGCTTTTATGAACAGTATCTCGAAGAAGAAACTGATCTTGCAAAAAATATTTTCTTAAATAATTTGCATGATAATAATGAAACTTTATTTTATAAGCTTGCCCAAGATTATATCGAAGACATGCTCCCGGTTGTCTACACCCCAACAGTGGGAGAAGCTGTTGAAAAATTTAGTCACGAGCTTCGCCATACTCGTGGATTATTTATTGCTTATCCAGACATGGATAAAATACCTGACATCTTATCACACCGATTAAACAAAGAAGTCGACATCATACTCGTCACTGATGGAGAAGGTGTATTAGGCATAGGTGATCAAGGCATCGGCGGCATGGATATTGCCATTGGCAAACTCATGGTGTATACGTTATGCGCTGGTTTAAACCCCCATCGAGTGTTGCCCATTCAGCTTGATGTTGGCACAAACAACAAAGCATTGTTAGATGATCCAATGTATTTAGGCTGGCGTCATGAACGAATTAGCGGCAAGCAGTATGATGAATTCATTGATGCGTTCGTCAAGGGTGTCCAGCAAACATTTCCTTGGGTATTTTTGCACTGGGAAGATTTTGGGCGTGAAAACGCGCGCCGAAACCTCGACCGCTACCGGGATAAAATCTGCAGTTTCAATGATGATATACAGGGCACTGGCGCAACAGCATTAGCGTGCGTCCTTGCGGGTGTTCAAGCAACAGGTAAAAAAATAAATGAGCAGCGTGTTGTCATCTTTGGTGGTGGAACAGCTGGTTGCGGCGTGGCAGATCAAATTTATTCGGCGATGGTTCGCGAGGGCATGTCTGAAAAAGATGCAAGAGCATGTTTTTGGATTATTGATCGCAACGGTTTATTGGTTGATGACATGAATGATCTCGTTGACTTTCAACAACCCTATGCGCGACAACGCGAAGAGCTCTCAACATGGAAAGTCAAAGACGCGAAAAACATTACGCTGCTCGAAGTCGTTACCGAAGTAAAACCTAGCATTTTGATTGGTTGCTCAACTGTCAAGGGAGCGTTTAGTGAAGACATTGTGAAAACGATGGCAAAAGGAGTTGATCGCCCGATTATTTTCCCCATGTCAAACCCAACGTCTAAATCTGAAGCAACACCCACAGACTTATTAACCTGGACAGATGGAAAAGCCATTGTCGCTACCGGTAGTCCATTCAAACCCGTTGAACTGAACGGCAAAAAAATTCGTATTTCGCAAAGCAACAATGCGTTCACTTTCCCTGGCTTAGGCATTGGCATCATTGCCTCAAAAGCCAAGCAAGTCACTGATGGCATGATATGGGCCGCATCAAATGCGCTGCGTGAACAATCGCCTGCAAAAAAAGACCCAACCGCCCCTCTCTTGCCGGATATAAAAGACTCCAAAACAGTCGCTCATCACATCGCCAAGGCGGTCATTCAAGCTGCGATCGATGAAGGCGTTGCTGACCCTATAGAAGATGTCGACAAAGCTATCCGATCTGCCATGTGGGAGCCAATCTACTATCCCTATCGATATGTCTCTGAAAAAAGCGGGAAATAGGCTTTTTGCACCAAAATTGGTCATTTTGTCAGGTACTGCTTGTAATTTGTGTTAATTTGCGACAAAATCACACCCACTAATGCACGTCACTGACGCGGCCTAATAAAAATAACAATAAGAGGAAGCCGGCGATGGTTAAACCCAACCAGACCTACACTGCTATCTTGAGCGCTGCTCACCAACTTTTTCTCAACCAGGGTTATTATAACACCTCGATTGCTGATATTGCTCAAGTCTGCAATCTAAGTAAGGCAAGCCTATACCACCACATAATTAACAAAGAAGCGTTGTTGTGCGATATTATCAAACGCGCTCACGATCAATTAAATACAAATGTGTTTACCCCAATCTTAACACTCAAAGAAGATACCCAAACTGCATTGCTGCACTTATGTGACTTGCTAAATAAATCTTGCAATAAAAACACGGCGTTTTTATTAATGCGTTTACACGTTGAGCTTAAGACAGCAAGCAACCCACCAGTTCAATTGCTTGAAAAGTATTTTAACGATTGGGAAATGTTGTTGGAGAAAATATTCTCAGAACAAGTCTCAGCGGCTGCACAGCGTGATCAAATTGACAATACATTATCATTACTGCACGGTGCTATTACCTTTTCAGTAGTACGCAGCGATGTAAAAAACTTAGACCATGCCAAATCATTTATCTGCAGGTTGGCAAGCTAATCACTCTTGTGAGCCTCGTTTTTCATTAAGCGCTTGCAAAATCGAAAATTACTCGTAAACTACTCTCATAGAGGGAACTGCTGCAAGCTAAATTTAAGCGAGCAATAACAATGCAGTTTGTAACAGTGCCCAGGACAGTGGATGAACGAGGAGCCTCATGGATCAAATAATGCAAGATGAAACTTTAGAGAATTTGCGCCAACGTAAAGCGCGCGTGCATGTCTTCTTAGTCAACGGCATCAAGTTGCAAGGAATCATTGCCGATTACGACAAATTTGTTCTCACCTTAATTAATGATAGTCAACAGCAGATGGTCTATAAACACGCCATCTCGACTGTCGTTGCAGCAGCAACTAATGAACAAACCAGATCGGCGTTTGCGTCCTCAGCAGAAGAAGTCTTAGCGTAGTTATTATACCCAGTCTCGATGGACTAAGAACTTCTGGTACAGCTCGGCTTCTGGTGTTTTTTCAGCTGGCTGCCAGTTGTATCGCCAACTGACCTCAGGTGGCATGGAACACAGAATTGACTCTGTGCGCCCACCAAAACGTAACCCAAACAACGTACCTCGGTCGTAAATTAAATTAAACTCTACATAGCGGCCACGGCGATAACGCTGAAAGTCTTTTTGCGCCGTTGTAAAAGGCATAGCTTTTCTTCTTTCAACAATAGGTAAATAGGCTGGCAAAAAACTATCACCCATCTGTTTGACACAAGCAAAACATTTTTCAAAATCCCAGCGATTAAAATCATCAAAAAATAAACCCCCAATACCTCGAGGCTCTTTCCGATGTTTTAAATAAAAATAATCATCACACCATTGCTTGAATTCAGGATAAAGCGCCACATCATACTCATCACAGGCCACCTTCGCTGTCTGATGCCAATGGCGACAATCCTCTTCAAAACCATAGTACGGCGTTAGATCATAGCCACCGCCAAACCACCATGTGGGCGATTGGTTTTTTGGCTGTGCTAAAAAAAATCGAAAATTTGCATGCGTGGTTGGCACATAAGGGTTATCGGGATGCATAATCAACGACAAGCCCACAACAGAAAAAGGCTGGCCAACAAGATGCTCACGACCAGCCGTTGCAGCGATGGGCAACGACTCGCCGCTAACATGTGAAAAGTTTACAGCGCCTTTTTCAAAAACCTGACCGTTCTCAATGATGCACGTAAACCCTTCCCCCAATTGACTGACCCATGGGTCAGTATGAAAGTTTGCGCGGCCATCAGCGGCCGTCAGCGCATCACAGATCGTGCGCTGCAAATCGAGTAAATAGGTCTTAACCCTGGCAAAGTAGTCGGCTTTCATCAAAGCGAGATTATAAGCCGGACCAAGGCGAAAAGCGATTGGCTTTGTCAAAAAAGCGGAAGTTAGCACAGCAATCTCAACGATTGCTGTGCTAAGCCCCTGATTTAAGTTGGAGCTACGGCGAAATTCTCTAGCAGCGCGGCAGGTTGATCGGGTAGCCTCTGGGGAAACGTCAGGATATCAGCCCCCAGCAAACCAGCCTCTTCGACCAACACCTTATCTTTCGCACCAACACGGACCCTCATCGTCACCACAGATAAATCGTAGAGCTTTATCAAACGCTGCAGATCACGTTCATCTTTGCGAAGTCGATAATGGAGTCCTGGTGAGCGCGTTGGGTGCACAACGTGGATAAGATGCAGTTTCACATCGCCACGCGCGCACAACTGCCTAGCATGTAACAATACCTCATGAACCGATTTATGTGGATCAACCAATAACAAAATACTTTTTGACCTGTTTGTCATGTTCCTCTCCATAGTATAAGAGTCAATACCTCATCAACTCTTAGTCAATTTGTTATTAGTATTTAGTGCACACCGCCGTGAGCAATGTTTGAAAATTCTCGCAACATATGCCGATCATGCTCACTAATCGCCGGCATATCATGCGCGCTTGGATCAAACTCATCATCTAACAGATCCAAATAGTGCATGGCCTTGTGATAAGCGTGAAAATACGGCCTACGCAAATCAACACCTAACACGGACCATTGACTGTGCCTCGCCTCATGCTCCGACATTAAATGTAAATACGCGAGAAAATAAAGAACTTCTTTTTGTTGTTGATGAGTCAGTTTTTCTTGAGATTTTAAAAGCTTTTTGCAGCAACGAATAGCTTTTTGAATTTTTCCATGCATTGCCTGATCATACGCTTGCATTAAACAATTTAACATGGTGAACCCTCCATATTGAGAGCCTGCATCCAAGTGGGTCTCACGCACTTGCCACAAACCCTACAGACTTACCATAATGCCTCCGTTCGTCATAGAACATCGTCCCTGGTTAACTAACAACTTGTGAACCTCCTAACCTATTAACTCATTTCCATTGTACTTTAAACGAAAATAAAAAGAAATGAATCGGGTAGGTTAGCAGTAAGCGCTAGGGAAAACCCTAAAAAAAGCTTTTGTTTTGAGCAAATTTGTTTGGGTGCTAACCTACGTTGCGCACTAAGCTTCCACGCTGGTGTTTTGATTAGCTTGATAGGTCACCACCAGTTTAACTAACTCAGCCAATGACCGTGCTTCCATTTTTTCCATAATTTTTGATCGATGCAATTCAACAGTTTTTGATGAAATATGAAGCTCAGCTGCAATGACTTTATTTAACTTGCCCGCCACAACAAGCGTCATCACTTCACGTTCACGGGGCGTTAATCGTTTGATGCGAGTTTCGATACTTTCTCGACGCTGTCGCTTACGCCGCCGTTTTGCATCAAGCTCAATGGCATTGTTAATGCTATCTAACAATGCTTGATCATTGAATGGTTTTGTCAAAAATTCAACTGCACCACCCTTCATAGCACGTATTGCCATCGGTACATCGCCGTGACCAGTAATAAAGATAATGGGAATATCGATACCTTGTTTTTTGAGATACGACTGCACCTCCAAACCACCCATTTCTGGCATGCGCACATCAAGAATCAAACATCCGTGGTGGTCAGCATTGTACTGCGCTAAAAATTGTTTGGGATGATCAAAAATTTCGACATGCAATCCAACCGACTCAATTAGCCAACGAATCGATTGCGCCATAGAGCGATCATCATCAACCACATAAATGATGGGTCTATCTTTGTTCATTTCGTTGACGCCTTATTTCTTGGCAACACAATAACAAAACAAGTCCCATTTTTTTGATCCGGACATGCTTTCAACTCCCCGCCATGTGCTTCCACAATGGTGCGGCTAATAGCTAGCCCCATGCCCAGCCCATTTGATTTAGTGGTATAAAAGGGATCAAAAATTTTCTCCATCTCCTCAACCGTTAACGCTGGCCCGCTATTAAATACCTCAATGCCCACAGCATCTTGCTGACGAGGCTCAACCTTAATAGTAATTTTTCGTTTTTGAGGCGGCACTTCACTAACGGCCTCAACCGCATTGCGAATAATATTCACTAACACCTGAGAAAGTTGTATGCGATCAACCAATACATAAATGGGTTGGTCAGCATAATGAAGTTTTATATCAATATCACGCTGACTAAATTCATAGTTGAAAAATTTTAATGATTCTTTCACGACGTCATTAATATCAAGCGACACCTGCATTAAATCGCCTTTTTTCACAAACTCTCGCATATGCTGGATAATGGCTGCCGCTCGATCTGCCTCATCAGCCACTTCCTGCATCACTTTTATCAACTCATTCACATTGTTATTTACAGGCTGAGCCTTCAAACGCCGAATGCAACCGCGCGTGTAATTCACAATAGCGGCAAGTGGTTGATTGAGCTCATGCGCTATGCCTGTGGCCATCTCACCCATTGTGCTCACACGAGTCACATGCGCCAATTCATTATGCTGCAAGCTTAAATGCTGTTCAGCATGACGACGCTCCGCCGTATCAGTCACAACAGTAGTAAAACCACGCACTGATCCATCGGGGTTAAAGTTATAACTCCAATCAATTTGTACTTCAATCAACTGGCCGTCGTCTCTCAACTTATAGCCAACATAAGGTGTGATGGGCGGCTTTTCCCGGACTAGATAAGCAATATGCTCACGCACACTTTCTCGCTCTTCTTTATTGGGAATGCGATCATAAATAGACTGACCAATCAATGTGCCATCTGCACAGCCATACAATTTGTGCAACGCAGTGTTGGCAAACAAAATAGTGCCTTGAGTATCAATTTCATCCACACCATTGGGCAGCTTATTAACCAAGGAGCGATAGCGATTTTCACTAGCGCGCAAAGCCGTTTCAATTTTTTTTCGCTCCATCACTTCTTGGGCTAATTCTTCATTGGCTAGCATTAATTGCTTATCGCCCTCAGCAAGGCGAGAATTTAACAGCTCGCTGGCACGTTTACGTTTGCTAATATCTCGACAAACAGCAAGCACCATCGGCTCACCTCTGAGCATAAGCACTGAGCTTGTAATTTCGATATCAATGATGCGACCGTCTTTGCGAACATCTTGTGTTTCAGAGTAGACCTCTGTCACCCCATCCTGTCGATAAGCATTGACAAAATCAAACCATCGGTAACGATGATCAGGTTGGACGACATCTCGAACATGCATATGCAACAGCTCTTCGCGCGTATAACCCAGCATGCGGCAATAGGCGGGATTAACTTCAACGAAATATCCTTTGAGATCGAGAATACTCATGCCATCCCAGCTTGACTGAAAAATACTACGATGAAACTCTTCACTTTCTTCTAAAGCACGCTCAGCTAGTTTTCGTGGCGTAATATCCGAGGTAAATCCCTCGACCCAGAGCAAATCACACTCGGCTGAATACACACCACAACCTTGCTCCCAGACCCACTTTTTTTCACCGGAAGCAGTAAGAATTTCATATTGCATGGTGAAAGGACGTTTTTGGGACAATGCTTCACGCACAATTTCAAGCACTCGTTCACGATCAGCTGGTGCGATAAGACTTTTAAAGCTCACTTTCTGTCTTAAAAATTCTTTAGCACTATAACCTGTCAGTTGACGACAACCATCGCTGACAAATGAAAAATGATTGAAGGCCTGATCTTCATAACGATATGCCATACCCGGCATATTGCTCATCAACGTTGCTAGCTGGCGCTGGCTCTGCTCATAAAGATCGGTTGCACTTTCTTTTACTTGCATCATACGAGTAGATACTTATGAGGAATCTGGACGGAATTCTACAACAAGATACCGAGATAATCTAGGTATTATCGCCGAGGTCTTCTACGTAGTCACAATCTGCTTGCGGGCAAACTTTTTGCTCACCAGCACGTTTGCTAACTTTTTTGGTCAACATCGGCCAGTGGCATTTTGGACAAGAAATGTTTAGCGGCTCATTCCACACAGCATATTTGCATTCAGGATAACCCGAACAGGAATAAAATAGTTTACCTTTGCGTGATTTACGCTCAAGCATGGTGCCTTTTTTACATTTTGGACAAGCTACTTCAGTGTCTTTGGGTTTATTAAGTGGTTCGATATGTCGACAATCAGGATAACCTGAACAGCCAATAAATTTTCCGTAACGCCCATGTTTAAAAACCAACGGTTTGTTACAATCAGGACAATCTCGCCCGACCCCTTCATTAACCTGCCCTTCAGAATCATCACCAATGCTGCGCGTATAATCACAATCAGGAAAACCAGAGCAGCCGATAAAACGTCCATTGCGCCCCAATCGAATGGCGAGATCTTTTCCACATTTCGGACACTTTTCATCAATCTTTTCTTGCACCACATCACTGCGTTTTACATTTTCCATCGTATCATCTACTCGTGTTTTAAAGGGGCTCCAAAAATGTTCAAGCAAAGGTATCCACGCCTTTTCGCCACGAGCCACTTCATCTAACTCGTCTTCCAATTTCGCAGTAAAGTTGTAGTCGACATACTGAGCGAAATAGTTTGTTAAAAATTTATTAACAACGCGGCCAACATCTGTTGGGTAAAACCGTTTCTGATCAATAGTGACGTATTCGCGATTTTTGAGCGTTGCGATGATACTTGCATAGGTGGAAGGTCGCCCAATATCATGTTCTTCTAATGATTTAATCAAGCTTGCTTCGGTAAAACGCGGTGGCGGTTCAGTAAAATGCTGATTGGTGATAACCTCGTTTAATGTAACACGGTCACCCTCTTTCAACACGGGCAATAAATTTTCTTTATCCTCTGTTCCCTTATCGTCATCTTTTTCTTCTAAATAAACTCGCATAAATCCAGGCTGTGCAATGGAAGAACCATTCGCACGAAACAATCCTGCATCACCCGCGCTAAGATCAACGGCAACCATATCAATCAACGCGACCGACATTTGACTCGCCAACGTACGCTTCCAGATTAGCGAATATAATTTGGTTTGGTCGGCATCATCTAACTTGATTTTCTCAATAGTATTGAAGATTAAGGTAGGTCGAATAGCCTCATGCGCTTCTTGAGCGTTTTTTGATTTAGCTTTGAACACCCTAGGCTCTTTTGGCAAATCATATTCATCGTAATTCTTCTCAATATAACTACGAAGATCATCCACCGCCTCTTTAGCTAAGTTAGTTGAATCGGTACGCATGTATGTAATTAGCCCCGCTTCATATAGCTGTTGAGCCGCACGCATCGTACGCTGCGCAGTGAACCCTAATTTTCTCGCCGCTTCTTGTTGCAAGGTTGATGTAATAAAGGGTGGAGCAGGATTGCGCTTACGTTTTTTCTTGTCAACTTTAACAACAACCAATTCGCCATTTGCTGCTTTGAGCAAATCTTCTTTAGCTTTATTCGCTTGCTTGTCATTAACAATCGAAAATTGTTCCAGCTTTTCTTGCTGGTAATGCGTGAGTTTGGCCGTGAATTTTTGTTTTTTAGCAGCGAGATCAGAGGTAATACTCCAATACTCGCGCGATTTAAATGCCTCAATTGCTTCTTCTCGCTCTACAATCATGCGAAGCGCAGGACTTTGCACGCGACCTGCAGATAATCCAGGACGAATCTTTCGCCATAAAAGCGGCGATAAGTTAAAACCAACCAAATAATCCAACGCACGACGTGCTTGCTGTGCATTAACTAAATCCATATTAATCTCACGAGGGTGTTCAACAGCATGTTTAATGGCTGTTTTAGTAATCTCATGAAATACAACACGGCTCACAGATTTTTTAACCAAACGGCGTTTGCCGCGCAACAATTCACATAAATGCCAAGCAATGGCCTCACCTTCACGGTCTGGATCCGTTGCGAGCCATAAACTGTCAGCGTTTGCCAACGATTTTTCAATTTTTTGAATATTGGGCTTACTTCTTTCCACTGCCTGATAAGTCATGTCGAAATTGTTGTTTGGATCTACCGCTCCTTCTTTAGGAATAAGATCACGCACGTGCCCGTAAGAAGCTAACACTTCAAAATCTTTACCTAAGTAGCGCTTGATTGTTTTTGCTTTTGCAGGAGACTCGACAATCACGAGATGCTTTGACATAAAAAACCTTTTTTCTAATGTTGTGTGCTTGTTTCATTAAACACAAGCTCTTCCATGAGCACGAGTTTATCTTTTAAATGTGGCTGGTCGAATAACACCAACAACACTATCCATTTTAATTTCTCTGCATCAATAGTCACATCGTCCAACGCCATTGCGCGATTGATGACAAGCTCGCGACTGACTGGGTCAACAATGCCGGATTGTTCCAGAAATAACAAATAACGGCGAGCAATTTCTGTAATTTTCTGCTTCTCTTCAATGCTGTAAATGCGGCAAGCTTTTTTGCTTGGCGGTGAAAGCTCTCGCGATTGAGCTTGCAAATGTCGCAAATTGTTAAACCAATCAATTGCGCCATCAACCTCACCAACTGCAAAGCCCGCTTTGAACATTTCATCAGCAATAGATTGAACATTAATAGGCTGCTGTGGTTCGTCAACAAAATTGTCGAACAAGTACATTAAAACATCTAACATTGTCTCTTTCATGACCACGAGCTTCTGCTGCCTATCTCTCCACTAGTGTAAGATGAAAATAGATTGTAGTTCAAGTATGGAAAAAATTGTTCGAATAATCATACAGATAACTTCTGATAACCACCAACTGTTGAACAAATTAAACCGCGCATCTCTAAATCGAGCAGCTGTGATGACAATTGTGGCGCGCTCAACTGACTGCGCTCAATAATCAACGCCAACGAGGTAGGACCCTCATCAATACACCCTAACACATGCTGAGCATGCTGCTCGAGTGTTGTCACTGTGCTGGATTGTTGATCACAAACAGAAGCCGCTGGCATCGGCAATAGCTCCTCAATAATATCTTCCGCGCATTGTACAAGCTTAGCACCATCATGAAGCAGTCGATGACACCCTTTGCTCAACGGGTTATGAATTGATCCTGGAATAGCAAACACTTCACGCCCTTGTTCAAGCGCAAAACGTGCCGTAATTAATGACCCACTCTCAGCCGCTGCTTCAACGACCAAGACACCCTTACTCAGACCACTGATTAAACGATTGCGCCTTGGAAAATGTTCCCGACGAACGCCAGCATCTAAAGGAAACTCAGAAACCAACGCCCCCTTCTCTGCAATTTCTTGTGCAAGCCAACGATTACTAGCGGGATAGATGGTTGAAAGCCCCGTGCCAAGCACCGCAATGGTCTGCTGATCGGCCTGTAATGTGCCCTGATGACTCGCGGTATCAATCCCTAAAGCCAAGCCACTGGTAATCACCAAGCCGGTCTTGGCCAGCGTTGCTGAAAAATGTTTGGCATTCTCTCGGCCAATGGGGGTTGGATGCCGACTCCCAACAACGGCCAGCTGAGTTCGCTGCAAACAATCAAGCGCGCCTTTTACGTAAAGCAACAGCGGTGGTGAAGCTATTTCACGCAGCAACTCAGGATAGCTGTTATCATTAATAGTCACGATGTGCTGATTAGCCTGTGTTTGCCAACGCAAACTCGGTTCAATACGCCGCCAATCAAAATGAGCAATCGCATTAGCGGCGCTTTCATTTAGCCCCGCTGCATTCAACTGATGAACGCTAGCATTAAAAATTTCGCTGACATCACCGAACGTTCTCAACAATTTACTAAGACTTGCCGCACCCACGCGATGAATTTCATTTAATGCTAGATAATATTTTAATGCTGCACACATATGCGCCTCCTATAACTCAAGGTGAAAAAAATTAGGCATAAAAATCGGGAGAAAAACGAATGCACAGTCTAAACTGGCTCATGTCTTTTTGCAACGGACTGTTCATCGTCTGCATCAGTCGTTAGAATACTCGATTGCTAAACTGATTAATCAGGAGACCATTATGCACTTCAACGCCTTACCCTACGTCAGCAACGAAATGCACTCTATCACGCTCATGCTGCTTTTTATCAACGCCATTCTTCATGTGATCTTTGCCGGTGCTGTGGCAAAAGATGCAGGCATGGTTGCCAAAAGGTTGCACAAAACCCACCTCGTCTCGCCAATGACATGGGCGTTTGCCACGCTTCTTGGTGGCGTAATAGTTGCAGCAATCTATTGGTTCATGCATCATCTCAACATGAATAGACAACATCAGCAGCATTAAGTTAGCCGGAGAAGTATTTATGCCATATGTCATTATTTTTGCCATTTTAGAAGTGGTTGTGTTTGTCCTCGTCGGCGAGGCCATTGGGTTTTTATGGGCCGTCTTACTCGTGGTTGCAGGCTCCATACTTGGTCTTTATTTGCTCAAAACAGCCAACTTGAAAATGATGGAAAAACTTCAGAAAAAGCTCGCCGCTGGCCAGATGCCACTCAAAGAAATGATGGGGGCTCCGTTTCGTATGTTTGCCGGTTGGCTGCTCATGATTCCAGGGATAATCAGCAGCGTGCTCGGCTTGCTTTGCTTGCTGCCACTCACTCGTAAGCTATTGATTAATATGATGATGCGCAGCAAGGCATTCTCAAAGTTTTCAAAGGGCAACCAGCCAATGAATGGCTTTGATATCAACAATTTCAATATGGATGTAAAAACCAATATGCATAAAAAAAATACAAAATCAGCTAACGATGACCCCAATGTGCTAGAAGGCGAATTCTGGGAAGAAAAAAAGCAAAAACATAGCCCCAAAGACGACGTAAACCACGACAAAAAACCTGATAAATAACAGCAAATATTTGAAATTAGTAGAAATATTGTCTACTATAAATTGGAACTTAGTTGTCAAAAGGAGATTGGACTATGGGTTTGAAAAAATTGTCAGCACTTTTCCCTGTGTTGATGTTGGCTTTAGCAATTATCTTTTCGTTTGCAATTCCCTACGGAAAATACGTTTCTACCTACGCGACAAGCTTGGTATTGTGGTTGATATTTTTCAGCTTCGGTATTCAAGGCCTGTGGGATTGGTTGATGCACGTATTAAGCGTTTACAAAGGTGGTGAAGGCGGCTATGAACGCAATCCTTTTCACTTTAAAGATGCTTGGTGCACGCTAGGTCTTGGTGCTTCTGGTTTTGTTGCGCTTTGGTTTGGCGCTCAATACTGGTTAGCACTTGTGATTATGGCAACAGGCTTCTTGTTAGGTTCTGGCTTCAGAACACTAAGAAGCATGTCACATCACACTAGCTTACATCACGTCACTTCGTTAATTGGTGATGTTGTTGTGCCAGTTGCATTGTGGGTGACTATCATCATTCATATGTCATTATTTGGCATGTAATTTTTTGTTGTTGTAAAAGAGCCGGGCATTGCTCGGCTTTTTTATTGGGCAAAGCGCACATCAACCCTCAAACTGACCAATCAGCATAAGTCCATCATCAAGCCCATGGGCATCCACTTTCTCGGAAATTGGCGGAGGACACACTTTGCCAGTGACGTTTTTAAAAACTCTCGTGAACCCACTTGTCACCATCAAGCTCGACTCATACAGCTCGCTACGCACATGACCTAAATAACCATTAATACCGACAGCAGGTAATGCAAACAAACCAGCAAAGCTTAGCCCTGTCATCCAGCGACAAGACGAGGTATCACAACTTAAACCATCAAGGTTGTCAGGATCACGCGCAACAATGCCCAAAATAAGATGTGCTGTTTTCGCCACGATAGGAATAAGCACTGATAGTATCGTCATCGCCACACCTGTTTTAGTTTCCACAAACCAAGATTTTTCAATAGTAGCCACATTTGGGGCTTGTTGATAACGCAATACTTTTGCCTGCGTAATGTTAAGAAACATATCAAAG
>PANR01000006.1 GCA_002707695.1 Legionellaceae bacterium | reverse complement strand
GGGCGTGTCATGATATCGCCCATCGCCTCTCGCAGTTCTTCAATTTGAGCCAAAGCACTCTCGTCGCCATTGGCAATAAGTTCCCAAATTTTGATCTGATCGGCTGTTTTGTCAGGGCCTAGATTGCTCACTAGACACTCCTATTTTTTGTAATTCCTTGGATTATAACAGCATAAGATATGGCTTACAAGCTTCTGGGCTAATAAAGTCAGGCGCATTAATGGCGGCCACATACAGGTAAAAAATCATAATTGATTGATTTTTAATGAGATTTCACTATTCTCTTGAAAAAACAGGCTTGAAAACCTCATTTCGGTGCTATATGATGGTCTGAGTTCTATTGTTATTGTCTTAAACTAAAAGGAGTTACCCATGACATCACTGAAAAAAGCACTCTTGGTCTCAGCTATCTCAATTGCCTCTGTTGCCACAGCTAGCGCCACTTATGGCTTTGGCTGGCACCATCGATCTAATCAAGGTCAAGATGTCGTCAGGCAGGTTCCCAAGCAACTTACACCAACGCAACGCGCTAATCTCGTCAAAGCAGTTCAGCAGGCTATGGTTGCCGGCGGACAGCTAGAAGCGAGAATGATACAAGCTGCTCTCAAAAAATATGCCGGTGTTGATGCAAACGTTAGGGTAACTGATCAAACTGGTAGAGTGTACGTTGATACGGCGAACCCTTCTACGGTTGGACACCTCGCTCGCAATACGCGTAGACCAGGTGAGAAATTTGCAGGAAACGCCATTGGCATTTCAGCTAAATCTAAGTAAGCACCAAGTCTAGCAAATCATCATCAACTGAGTGGGTGATAGCTCGCCCACTCGCTCTTCTGCCTTAATCCTACAGTTATTGAAATACTGATGTTCATGATGTAACCTGATACTGTCACTGCTAACATAAAAGGAGTTACTCATGACATCATTGAAAAAAATTCTACTGGCTTCAAGTTTATCTGTTACTGCTATTGCTATGAGTAGCGCATATGCGCACACCGGATCGAATATGCAGCAACTACTAGGGCCATCAAATATAAACCAACCCGTCTCACCCTTTCAAACCATTATTGCACACATGTCGCCGAGGCAACGTCAGGCATTTTATCACGAGTTAGGGGCAGCGGTCAGACAGGGTGCCCAAGTGACGGCTCATGGCTCTCAAGCAGTCTTAGGGCATTATGGCGCAGCCGCAAATGTTCGGATCACAGGCCCAACAGGCAGAGTGATTGCAGACACAGCAACCCCCGTCAACTGTGGGTCAATATGCGCGTCAAACGCCTAGATGGGGTGAAACATTTGCAGGCTACGCAGTAGGCGTCAGCCCAGCCAACGGTGGCAGCTCAAGCCGTCGTTAACGGTTTGGCTAGCAGTTCACGCAACTCGGTCACAGACTGAACCGTGAACTGAGGGGTTTCAAATTCAGCTGGCAAGCCTTTGCCAGCTGAGTTGACCCAACAAAAATCCATACTTGCATTCATTGCACCACGATAATCACTTTGAAGCGAATCACCCACCATCAATGTATCAGCAGCCATTGCGCCAAGCTGCAAAAGCGCCAGATCAAAAATGCGCGGGTCAGGCTTTGCCAAGCCGACGGATTCTGACACCACAAAGCAATCGCACCAGTCTTTAAGTCCGCTGAGCTCATACTTCACCGCCTGCACTGCACTGAATCCATTGGTAATAATACCAACCTGATAGTGCTCCCTTAACTCATGCACAACTGCTTCAACACCATCAAACCAGGGCGCAGAGTGGCCTAAGTGATGCTCGTAGAATTCCCCCAACTCATCGGGGCATAAGTCATGAGCGGTTTCAGCGAGCGATAAAAAGCGACGTTGACGAACATCTGCTGGCGTTAACAAGCCCTGCTCAACCTGCCCCCACAACTTGTCATTGACTTCATGATAATGCTCATAAAACGCTTTTTCTTGCATATGCGCTTTAAAAAAGTTGATATACAACCGCTCTAAACTCACGGTCTCAGACGCAGTAAAATCCAATAAGGTATTATCAAGATCAAATAGCAAAGCTTGATACGGCTTCATAACATCGCCTCATCATCTTGATGAAAGTCAGTGAGCGGATCTTTCAAAGGTTGTGCAGACAATGCTGCAAATGGTTCTTTAATCATCGTGGCCAACACTGCACTGGCCACAACAGCAGCGATCAGTAAACCAAACCCATGGAAATAATCTTTCGCTGCATAAAATGCAGCACCATGATGCATTTGCCCTTTCCAATCCAAATGCATCAACCAACCAAATGCGGGCTGAGCAACAGCGACTGATAAATTAAAGCAAAGTGCTGGAATAGTCATAGCCATGCTCGTTATCTCAGGCGGGTTGGTTGCAGCGAGCGTAGGATAACTCAAGGTTTGTGCGCTAATTAATATTCCAAGGACTAAAAACAAACCCATCATCAATGGAACTGATGCCGTCGTGACATACATCACCGAAATAATTGACAATAAACTCAACACAGCAAAAACAATCATCGGTACGCGACGACGCTGCCATTTGTCTGATAGCAAGCCAATCACCGGCGGGCCTATAATCATGCCAAAAAACATCATGCCTGTAATGCTCGCCGCATTAATGCTCGACAAGCCGCGCGTTTGTTCTAAGTAGAGATTGCCCCATAATGCACCGAGAATCATAAGTGGCAAATTTAATAATGCCATGTACAAACCACAACACCAATTCGACCAAGAAGACATAGCGCACTTTAATCCTGTGAATAAAGAAGAAGAAGATTCAGGCGTTGTCTGGGCAACATAGCCCTCTGGTGCATCACGCACAATCAAAAACATTAACATAAAAATCACCGCACCCAGCATACCAACTGCCCAAACAGCTGTGCGCCAATGAACCCGAGAAAGCAAATACGCCATCGGCGCCTGCGCCACCACACCACCGAGCATGGCGACTGTGACAATCAACCCCATTGCTAACGCCAAACGCTTTTCATCAAACCAACGCGATGCTAATTTCATAGCGCTTAAAAATGCCATGCAGTTCCCCAAACCAACTAATGCACGACAAACAAAACTCACGGCGAAAGAATGCGTCAATGAAAAAACAACTGTCGAAAAAATAACGACTGCGCACATAATTAACAGGCAACGTCGCGTTGAAAACCGCTCCAAAATAATACCAGCGGGAATAAGAAAAATAAGATTTGCATAGAAATACGCTGAAGATAACCAACCAAGCTGCGTGCTGCTAAGACCATATGCACGCATTAACGAACCACCTAAGGCGTTAAACATATTTAACTGAAGCATTTCGTAAAAGAAAAACAATGCAGCAGTTAAACAGACTATCCATGACATCAATTGCTTATTCACGATTTTATCTCCTGATTCAAATATTTCTCACTAACCCCACCATTATTTGTTTGGAAAAACTAAACATCATGCTCTGTATCGATGAACTGAACCAGCTAAATAAACCGTGATTGGTCAGGGACGACCAATCCCGAGCGATCCAAGGATGGACTTGAGCGTGTTTATTTAGCTGGTTCAGCTCATCGAGGCAAGCTTTAATCATTAATTTTTCCAGACAAATATTCCTTCGATTGCATTTCAACAAGCCGGCTATGCGTTCGCTTAAATTCCTCACGCAATTCACCGCCGGTGTAAATATCATCAAGTCCAACATCAGCCGACATAATCAACCGAACCTTTGCATTATATAACACATCAACCAAATTAATAAATAAGCGCGCGATGTTACGCTGATTTTCGCTGATTTGATGCACACCACTGAGCAATATGGTCTGATATTGCTCGGCAATGGCTAAATAATCACGCTGACTACGAGGCACATTGCATAAAACATCAAACTCACACCACAACACATTATCACTCACCTGCTTAACATCAATGTTTCGGTCCATCACCTTGATCGTTGTATTTTTTCGCACATCACCCTGACTGGCATGATCAAACCAACGCTGCAGCTCTTGTTCGCTGTTATCATTTTTTATCGAAAAATAAGCTTTTTCAGGCGTAAGTTGGCGCAAACGATAATCAACCTGATTATTAATTTCCAACACTTCTAAATGTTTTTTAATCAAATCAATAGCCGGTAAAAAAAGCTCGCGCTGCAAACCATCTTTGTATAACTCATCGGGCTCAGTGTTTGATGTTGTCACCAAACAGATGCCTTGTTTGAATAATGCTGTCAATAAATTTCGTAGCACCATGGCATCAACAATGTTATTAACAACAAATTCATCAAAACAGAGCACTTTTATTTTCTTTGCTAATTCTTCAGCAACAATATCAAGCGGGTTTTTATGACCTTCAAGCTTTTTTAATTGATTGTGAATATCCTGCATAAATTCATGGAAGTGTTGCCGCTGTTTTGGCACCTTTAGGCAACGATAGAATAAATCCATTAAATACGTTTTGCCTGTACCAACTGGGCCCCAAAAATATGCGCCCTTGATTGAGTCTCGAGATTCAGTTTTTCGCGTAAGCGGTAACAAGTTGCTGAAAAAATTTTTAGCACGACCTGATTGACTGAACTGCTCATAAATGCGCTGCAACACATCCACTGCACGCGCTTGATGTTCATCAGGTTGGATGAGGTGCTTTGCTAAATCTCGTTGATACTGTTTCGCCGGGCTTGTCATGTCAACTCTAACTCTAGCACATGTCGTAAGTCGAGCAAACGGCTATGAAAGAAATGCCCTGCACCCGGGATAATGATGTAATTTGGTTTTGGGCGCATGTGTGCTGCCCACTCGCGACTTGCTTTAAGATCAACGACACTGTCTTCATCACCTTGAACCACGAGCCAAGGGCAATCAATGTTAGTGAGCCGAGTAAAGTCAAACAACGTGACAGCCGGTGCAATATTAACAAGCTGCAACACGTCATGTGGACGCTGATGGGCAGCATTTGCAGAAACATATGAACCAAATGAAAATCCACTTAAATAAAAGTCTAACCCAGGATAGTGTTGCTTTGCCCAGTCCATAACGGCCAAACAATCTTCTGTTTCACCCTCGCCGTGGCCATAGTGGCCCGCACTTTCGCCCACGCCACGATAATTAAAACGAATGGTGTGTAAACCCATGTCGGCAAAAACGCGTGCTAACACATACACAACTTTGTTGTTCATCGTCCCTTCCTGCAAAGGATGGGGATGACAGATGATCGCCATCGCTTTGGGTGTTTCTTGCTTAGCACCGAGCGCTAATGCTTCTAGGTCACCTTGTGGACCGGGGATTATGATTTTTTGATCTTTGTTTGTGAATAAACTCATTTTTGCACCGAAAATTCAAACATTACTAAACCTGAAGCTTTTGTTGAAATTTTTTTCACAAACCCTGGTTGGACAGGATGTCCAATCCGGAGCGACTCAGGGATGAGCTTGAGCGTGTTTGGGAAAAAATTTTTAATAAAAGCTTTTCTTTATAAATACCCCTTCAAAAATTTACCGGTATACGATTGTTTGCACTTTGCAACTTGTTCAGGTGGGCCGGCAACTAAAATTTCACCGCCATTAATGCCGCCCTCTGGACCTAAGTCAATCACCCAATCCGCTGTTTTTATCACATCTAAGTTATGCTCAATCACAACAACTGTGTTGCCATGATCACGCAGCTTATGCAACACTTTTAACAATTGTGCAACATCATGAAAGTGCAAGCCGGTAGTTGGTTCATCAAGCATGTATAACGTGCGGCCAGTATCGCGCTTTGATAATTCACGCGAGAGCTTTACTCGCTGCGCTTCACCACCTGATAAGGTGGTCGCACTCTGCCCCAGTTGAATATACGTTAAACCAACTTCCATCAGTGTTTTGAGTTTACGATGCAAAACAGGCACCGCATTAAAAAATTCATACGCTTCTGCTACGGTCATAGACAATACATCATGAATAGTTTTACCTTTGTATTTAATTTCTAGTGTTTCACGATTATATCGCCGGCCATGACAAACATCGCATGTGACATAAACATCTGCCAAGAAATGCATTTCAACCTTAATCAGCCCATCACCTTCACACGCCTCACAGCGCCCACCACGTACATTGAAACTAAACCGGCCTGCTTTATAGCCGCGTGAGCGTGCTTCTTGTGTAGCAGCAAACAACTCTCGAACCGGTGTAAAAATGCCGGTATACGTTGCTGGATTTGAACGGGGTGTTCGACCAATTGGACTTTGATTAATCTCAACACATTTGTCAAAATGCTCTAAGCCTTTTATTGTTTTGTGCTCACCTGCGGTCAACATGGTTGCTCGATTTAAAGCCGTTGCCGCTAGCGGATATAGCGTGTCATTAATTAAACTGGATTTTCCCGAGCCTGACACGCCCGTTACACATGTTAACAACCCACAAGGAATGGTCATATCAACATTTTTTAAATTATTACAGTTTGCACCAATAAGTTGCAGCGTTTTTGTATTGTCTATTTTACATCGTGTTTTTGGCACATCGATGCGCGCCTTGCCAGATAAATAAGCGCCAGTGAGCGAGTCTTTGGCCGCAATAATATCGTCAACCTTACCTTCGGCAACAACTCGGCCACCATCTACACCAGCACCAGGACCAATATCAATAATATGGTCGGCGCTGCGAATAGCATCTTCATCATGCTCGACAACAATCACGGTATTGCCCAAATCGCGAAGATGGAACAAGGTTTTTAGCAACCGCTCGTTATCACGCTGATGTAAGCCGATGGAGGGTTCATCTAAAATATACATGACACCCACTAAGCCTGAACCAATTTGACTTGCTAAACGAATACGTTGCGCCTCACCACCAGACAAAGTCTCTGCACTACGATCTAAGGTTAAATAATCTAACCCAACTTCTAACAAAAACGCTAAACGATCATTAATCTCTTTGAGTATGCGTGTAGCAATTTTTTTTCGTTGGCCAGTTAGTTTGAGTTTTTGTGAAAATTGCAAGCAGTCAGAAATCGACATATTGGATAACGCAGCAATATTTTTTTTGCCTACAAATACATGGCGGGCATTTTCATTTAAACGGGTGCCCTGACATTGATCACAAGGTTGCAAAATTAAATATTTAGCCAGATGTTCGCGCACAACATTAGAATCCGTTTCATGATATCGGCGCTGCATGTTGGGAATAACGCCTTCAAACGCTCGTTTTCGCTGACGCAGTTCGCCTTGATCGTTGTAATAACTTAAATCGATTTTTTCTTTGCCGCTTCCATATAAAATAACCTTTTGCGTTTTCTTACTTAGATTTTTGTACTTATCATTCAATTTAAAACCATAATGATTGGCCAAATTTTCTAGCAATTGAAAATAATAAACATTTTTCTTATCCCAACCACGAATTGCCCCACCACCTACTGATAAATTTTCATCATGAATCACTCGGCTTTCATCAAACGTTTGGCGCACTCCTAAACCATCACAAGTTGGGCACGCACCAGCGGGATTATTAAAAGAAAACATTCGAGGCTCTAACTCAGCAAGGCTATAACCACAGTGTGGACAAGCGTAACGCGCGGAAAACATCATTGGATCAGCTGATTTATCATCAATCAATCTGACACTGGCAATACCGCCTGCTAATTCCAACGTCGTTGCAAATGAATCCGCTAATCGTTGCTTCACATCTTCACGTATTTTTAAACGATCAACGACAACTTCGATTGTATGCTTGCGCTGCAAATCTAGTTTGGGCGCTTCATCCAAATCACACAACTTGCCATCTATTCGCGCACGCACATAACCTTGCGCGCGTAAATCGTCAAGCAAGCGAACATACTCACCTTTTCGCTCACGAATCACCGGCGCTAACAACATCACTTTTGTGTTTTCTGGCAACGCTAAAACCGCATCGACCATCTGGCTGATGGTCTGCGCTTGCAAACTCACATCATGCGTTGGGCAACATGGTTCACCAACGCGTGCAAACAGCAAACGCAAATAATCGTGAATTTCAGTAATAGTGCCTACTGTTGAGCGAGGATTATGTGATGTGGACTTTTGCTCAATAGAAATTGCAGGCGACAACCCTTCTATTTGATCAACGTCTGGTTTCTCCATCATTGATAAAAATTGTCGCGCGTAAGCAGACAATGACTCAACATAACGTCGCTGCCCTTCTGCATACAAGGTATCAAACGCCAATGAAGATTTTCCTGAACCTGATAATCCGGTGACAACAACGAGCTGATCACGCGGAATTTCCAATGAAATGTCCTTCAAGTTATGTGTGCGTGCGCCTTCAATACGAATTGTTGTCATTATCTGTCCTCGTTGATTTAACTGTGCTGCTAATGCGATGGCAGTGATTATGATCGGACATTGTAACAGATCCTGACCAGATCTGACCAGAAAAGGAGTGGCCATTATCAAGCATCTTTGCTATTATCCGCCGTTACGATAGTGCTATAACAAGACCAATAACTTAGAAATTTATGCGTTTAAATAAAATGACACCTCAAGAGCGTTACGCCACGCTGTCGCTCGCCAGCATCTATGCATTTCGCATGCTTGGCTTGTTCATGATTCTGCCAGTTTTTGCCATCTTTGCACACAAACTCCCTGGTTCAACAGCCACGCTTATTGGCTTGGCCTTAGGGATTTATGGTTTAACCCAAGCCTTGCTTCAAATCCCCTTTGGCATCATGTCTGATATCATCGGGCGAAAGCCGGTCATTTTGCTCGGCCTCATTCTCTTTGCGCTGGGCAGCGTCATGGCGGCCTCTGCTCACTCAATCCAAGGCATCATTGCCGGAAGGGCCATGCAGGGAGCAGGCGCCCTTGGTAGCGCGTTGACGGCTCTGGTTGCTGATCTAACGCGCGAAGAACACCGAACCAAAGCCATGGCCATTATCGGTATGATCATCGCACTCTCCTTTGGTGCGGCGATGGTATTTGGCCCACTATTTAACGCCTGGGTCGGCGTACAAGGCATTTTTTGGATTACGGCGGGCCTGGCTTGCATCGGCATGGTTATCCTGGTTTTTGTTGTCCCCAATCCCCGTCATTCCCACTTTCATAGTGACGCGCAGCTGTCTGGTCGTTCAGTGGGCAAAATGTTACGCAACCCTGACTTGCTCCGCCTCGATCTTGGTATTTTCATGCTACACGCTATATTGACAGCAACCTTCATCGCGGTACCAATCGCCCTCAACAGTATCGGCGGATTGTCTGAAGAAGAACAGTGGTTTGTGTACCTACCTGTGCTCATTTTGGCCTTTGTTTGTATGGTACCCTTGGTTATTCAAGCGGAAAGCAAACACAGAATGAAACGTGTCTTTAGCCTGTCGGTATTTATGCTCTTTATGACGCAGTTACTATTGAGCGTCTGGCACCATTCGGCGGTTTTTGTTGGCATTATTTTGTTCATATTCTTTACTGGCTTCATTGTCCTCGAAGCAACACTGCCCTCAATGGTTTCCAAAATTGCCCCTGCTGGCGCCAAAGGAACCGCCATGGGCATCTATTCGAGCTGTCAATTTTTAGGCATTTTTATGGGTGGTACTGTAGGTGGCTGGTTTAACCATTTGTATGGGTTAACCGGCACCTTCTTGTTCTGCGCAGCGCTTGGGTTGATTTGGCTCGTTGCGGCGTTGACGATGGCCGAGCCCAAATATGTCAGTAGTTACATGATGCATATTGGCCGTATGAGCAAAGCTGATGCTCAACAACTGCAAAATGAACTCAGCAAAGCCCCTGGAGTTGTTGAAGTTTTGGTCAATCATGAAGAGCATGTCGCCTATTTAAAAATTGACAAAGCGCTCGTAAAACCCGAAGATTTACAAGCGATGTCGGTTTCGACAAATCATTAGTGTTTTAAAACAAGACGGGAGTTACTATGGCAAGAGGTGTAAACAAAGTAATACTTATTGGCAATCTAGGCGCAGATCCAGAAGTGCGTTACATGCCAAGTGGCGGCGCAGTCGCTAATATCAGCATTGCAACTAGCGAAGCATGGAAAGATAAAAGCACCGGCGAAATGCAAGAACGGACTGAATGGCATCGCGTTGTTTTTTATAACCGTCTTGCTGAAATTGCAGGTGAATATTTGAAAAAAGGCTCTAAAGTTTATGTCGAAGGCCGAATTCGCACCCGCAAGTGGGAAGATAAAGAAGGCAAAGATCGATATACCACAGAAATTAATGCAGATAGCATGCAAATGCTTGATAGCCGCGGTGGTGGTTCAGCAAACTTTGATAATAGCAGTGATGCTAAGCGCCCTGCACCAGCAGCAGCAAGTGCAGAAGATTTTGATGACGACATTCCGTTCTAGCGTTAAATCGATATGACACTTTATATCCGTTTAATTTGCGTAATCATCAAATCATTTTTTTGTAAGCGCATCCCATGGCTAGGCACTTCTTCGTTGATCTTTATGGTCTGGCCGTGGGATTGCGACATCAACTTTCACCTTAACAACGCTCGCTACTTATCGTTCATGGACCTCGCTCGCACGTTTTGGGGATCACAAACTGGGCTGAGCCAAGCGACATTAAAAAATCGTTGGAATGGTGTGGCAGCAGCCAGTGAAACCATTTTTATTCGCCCACTCAATCCTTTTCAAGTTTTTCGCATTGAAACGAAACTTATTTACTGGGATGAGTTTTACGCCTATTTTGAGCAACGCTTTGTATCAAAGAAAGGTTTACACGCCAGTGCATTAATCAAAGCTGTGATACTATCCAAAGGGAAAAAAATTCCTGTTGAAAAGGTGTTAAAAGCAATGAAAGTCGATATCAATTCACCGTCAAAACCGCAAACCATCGAGTGTTGGCAAGCGCTAACACAAGCAAAAAAATCAGCAAAAGCGGATTAACTTCCCGCAACAGGAGCCGGTGATGGGGTAGTTGCTTTTGATGCACCCTTGGTTGAATCACCCGTCATGCTCTCAAAAGGATTATGCCAACGGCAACTACTGCATTGGTCAATGCAGTTTGTAGAGTCATAAGCATTAGCGGCTTGCACACGGCACAAATGACAGGCTCGACACCCCGCAGCGGTTTCTAGAGGAGCACCTTTCACAGGGGGCACGTCTGTTTTTGCTCTGGGAATGATGTCGTGCACGCCAATGCCCTTGCAAGCTTCACTGCAATTTAGCATAGGATTATTCTGCTCTTGAATATGGCATAGATTACAAGCTTGATAATTAGGCGCAGCTAAGCTCACAGTGCTTAGCAATAACAAAAGAACAAACGAAAGCCACTTAATTCTCACCAATAAACTCCTTTTCGTTACACTAACAAACGTTGCTAACGATCAAGCGTCTGTTGATTTCTTAGCAGCGTCCGTTTTTTTCTCTGCTGCTTTTTTTTCAGCTGGCTTATCAGCGGCGGGCGCCGCTTTTTTAGCCGTGTCTTTTTTGGTTTCTGGTTTTGCTGCAGCTGGTTTTTTAGGTGCGGCGGCTTTTGGTGCTGACTTTGTTTTTGCCGGCGCTGCCTCTACAACATTGTGATCAACTAACTCGATGATGGCCATCGGTGCATTGTCACTCATACGAAAACCACATTTTAAAATACGGGTATAACCACCTGGACGTTTGTTATAGCGTGGCGCTAAGGTTTTAAATAGCTTGCCCACATTTTTTTTACTGCGCAATCGTGCAAAAGCCAATTGACGGCCAGCAACATCATCTTTGCGTTTAGCTAAAGTAATGAGTGGCTCAGCAAAACGACGCAATTCTTTAGCTTTGGCCACAGTGGTTTTAATAGTTTCATGCTCAAACAATGAGTTGGCAAGGTTACGCATCAGCGCTTCACGATGTGCTGTATCACGGCCTAATTGTCTGCCACTATAACGATGTCGCATTATTATTCCCCTTGCTCAAGACCAACAACTTCTTCAGGATCTTGTTGTTTACGTTTTTTAAGATCACGATCTTTTAAGAACGAAGGCGGCCAATTTTCTAAATGAGAACCTAACGCCAAATCATGAGCTGACAACGCAGCTTTGATTTCGTTCAAAGATTTTTTACCTAAATTCGGTGTCTTCAATAGATCGGTTTCATTTTTTTGAACCAGGTCACCAATGTATTGAATTTGTTCGCCACGCAAGCAATTTGTTGCACGAACGGTTAATTCAAGATCTTCAATCGGACGCATGAGAATTGGGTCTAAACTGTTTTCTTCTTTCACCGGCTCAGAAGCAATGTAATTTTCTAAGTCAACGAAAGCAGCCAATTGTTGCTGAAGAATCGTTGCACCGCGACGAATAGCTTCTTCAGGATCTAAGGTACCATCGGTTTCTAATTCAATAATCAATTTATCTAAATCAGTACGGCGCTCAACCCGTGCGTTTTCAACAGCAAACGCAACGCGCTTAACTGGTGTGTAAATAGCATCAACTTGCAATACACCAATCTTTTTCGCTTCCTCACCTAGCTGACGCACTGATGCAGGCTCATAGCCACGTCCGCGACGAATCGTCAGATTGAGTTTTAGCTCAGCATCATTATTCAAGTGCGCAATGACATGATCAGGATTGAGAATTTCAACATCATGCGTTTGAACAATGTCACCCGCTGTTGCTTCACCAGGACCTTTTTTGTGAAGCTCAAGTACCACTTCATCTTTCTCGTGCAACCTAATGGCAAGCTCTTTAAGGTTTAATAGGATTTCAACCACATCTTCTTGCACACCAGGAATAGTGCTATATTCATGCAACACGCCATCGAATTCAACTTCAGTAACCGCACAACCTGGCATGGAAGACAATAAAATACGACGAAGTGCGTTACCCAACGTATGGCCAAAACCGCGCTCAAATGGTTCGAGCACAACTCGGGCTAAGCGTGGAGTCACTTGCTCAACACTAATCTCTTTGGGTGTTAAAAATTCATTTGGATTACGTGACATAGGGCAACAACCTCAAATATTATTTAGAATATAACTCAACAATTAACTGCTCATTAACTTCCATGGGCATTTCATCGCGCTCAGGAATACGTTTAACAACTCCCTCTTTTTTACTATGATCGACTTCCAACCACTCTGGCATATTGCGATTAGATGCCAATTGGATCGATTCTTGAATGCGTGATTGACTGCGAGCGCCTTCATAAATACTCACCGTATCACCTGGTGTAACTTGATAAGAAGGAATATTAACTCGCACACCATTAACGCAAACCGAACGATGGCTCACCAACTGACGCGCTTCACGGCGTGTATGAGCAAAACCCAAACGGTAAACAACATTATCTAAACGACGCTCAAGCAAACCAAGCAAGTTGCTGCCTGTTGAGCCTTTTAAACGAGCTGCTTCACCGAAGTAATTTCTGAATTGACGTTCCAATACACCATAAATACGTTTTGCAAGTTGCTTTGCACGTAACTGCTTACCATATTCAGAGAGTTTGTTTATACGTGTCCCTTTTACACCGCCAGGAACTGCTTCGTGACGAATTTTGGATTCACGCGACGTAATACCACTAAACAAGCCTAAATCTTGTTTTTCACGTCTCTCTAGGCGACCTCTTGGACTGAAATCTTTTGCCATTATTTACCTCTTTATTATACCCGACGTTTTTTCTTCTGACGGCAACCATTAAATGGAATACCTGTCACGTCTTCAATTGACAACACCTTGATGCCCGCTGCCTGAATGGCACGAACTGCTGACTCTCGACCAGGTCCTGGTCCTTGAATTCTGACATGCGCTTGTTTTAAGCCATAACGCTCAACCACCGCCTTAGCTGCCATATCAGAAGCCATTTGGGCGGCATAGGGTGTGCTTTTGCGCGAACCACGGAACCCTGCATGAGAGGACGTGGACCAACCCAAGGCATTGCCTTGCGTATCAGTGATGGTAATTAATGTATTGTTGAAGCTTGCTTTGATGTGAGCAATACCCTCAACGACATGACGCTTTGATTTCTTGCGAGTAGCGCCTGCTTTTGCCTTTGCTGTTTTTGTGACTGCCATATGACCCTCTTGTTATCAGCGTCTACCGCTTAACTTGACCTTTTTTCTTGCCCTTGCGTGTACGTGCATTAGTGCGTGTGCGTTGACCACGCAGCGGCAAACCGCGGCGATGACGCAGGCCACGATAAGCGCCTAAATCCACTAACCGCTTGATATTCATAGAAATTTCACGGCGCAAATCACCCTCAATGTTGTGCTGAGCAATTTGTTGACGCAAGACTTCATACTCATTTTCACCTAAATCTTTGCCCTTAGTGCTAGGCGCAATACCAGCCGCCGCGCAAATTTTTTGCGCCAAGCTGCGGCCGATGCCATAAACAGCCGTCAAGCCAATGCCGATATGTTTGTTAGGCGGGATGTTAACCCCTGCAATACGTGCCATTATTACCTCTATTTTTCTTTAGCGTGAAGGCCGTCGATTATGCCTGTCTACACTATACAAATCAACTCTTAACCGCTGTTTTTCGCCAGATTTAATAGTCTAGCAAAACGCCGGCTTACCCCTGTCGTTGTTTATGCTTGGGATCTTTGCAAATCACACGAATCACCCGATTACGACGAATAATCTTGCAATTACGACACATTTTTTTCACTGATGCTCTGACTTTCATCATGCACCTCCTCAACGTTTATCTTTTTTCATTAACGAGCTGTACTGGTTTGACAGTAAATGTGACTGGACCTGAGACATAAAGTCCATCACAACCACCACGACAATCAGCAACGATGTCCCACCAAATACAAATGGCACATGCCAAATAACGGTCAATATTTCTGGCAACAAAGCCACCATAGAGATATAGAGTCCACCAAACAGCGTAAGGCGCGTCATCACCTGATCAATATAACGAGCGGTCTGTTCACCAGGACGAATGCCTGGGATGAATGCGCCAGAGCGCTTCAAATTATCCGCGATTTCTTTAGGGTTGAAAACCAAGGCAGTGTAGAAAAAACAAAAGAACATCACAGCGACAACAAAGATAACAACATACAATGGCTGACCTGGCTCAAGCAATAAACCAAGATGGCGAAGCCACCCTAAACCTTCACTGTTACCAAACCATTGTGCAACCGTGGCAGGAAATAAGATTAAACTCCACGCAAAAATAGGTGGAATAACACCAGCCATGTTGATTTTTAATGGTAAATGGCTGTTTTGAGCAGCATACATTTTACGACCTTGCTGGCGTTTTGCATAATGAATATCGATGCGACGTTGACCACTTTCGATAAATACAACAATGAGCGTCACCGCAACAATCAATGCAATGATAGCTAATAGCGTTAGGACTGACATTTGACCTTCTCGCACTTGTGAAAGTGTGCGTCCAATGGCGCCGGGAAAACGCGCAACAATGCTGAAGAAAATAATCATTGAAATACCATTACCCACGCCATTTTCAGTGATTTGTTCGCCCATCCACATGAGAAACATGGTGCCTGCCATCAGTGTGACTGTCGCAATAATATAAAAACCGAAGCTAGGCGCTAAGACTGCTCCGTGCGCCGCCAGCATGCGAGAAAATGCTAGCCCTTGTACCGCCGATAAGCCTAGTGTTGCATAGCGTGTATATTGATTAATTTTGCGTTGGCCCGACTCACCTTCTTTCTTGAGAGCTTCCATACTAGGTAATACAGATGTGAGCATCTGCATGATAATTGACGCTGAAATATAAGGCATAATACCGAGCGCAAAGACTGAAAACTTAAAAAGCGCGCCGCCTGAAAACATATTGAATAAGCTAACGATACCATTTTGCTGTGAATTAAACAGCTGAGCAAGTCGCTGAGGATCTAATCCTGGAACAGGAATGTGCACACCAAGGCGATAAATAAGCAGTGCAAGCACAACAAAAAGCACACGGCGACCTAGCTCACCGCTCCCACCTTTTGCCTTAGCACCTAAAACGCCCGCCGATCCAAATGCCATTATCACTCAACCTTGCCGCCGGCGGCTGTAATTTTCTCAACAGCTTGCTTGGTAGCTTTAATGCCACGCAGTTGAACGGCTGTTTTAATCTCACCTGTTGCGATGACTTTTACATACAACGTTGTACTTCTGATCAAGCCAGCAGTACGCAACGTTTCTATAGTTACTTCGCCTTTGAATTGATTGAGCTCGTGCAGACGCACTTCATCACGCACTAAAGATTGTCGTGATGTGAAACCAAATTTTGGCAAACGACGTTGCAAAGGCATTTGCCCGCCTTCGAACCCACGCTTAACATTTTTACCAGAACGTGAACGCTGACCTTTATGACCACGACCACAAGTTTTGCCTTTGCCAGAACCTATACCGCGTCCCAGACGTTTTGTATTATGTTTAGCGCCTTTTGCAGGTTTTAGCGTATTTAATTGCATGACTAGGCATCCTCTGTTTTTAATAGGTAAGAAACTTTGTTTATCATCCCTCGAATGCAAGGATCATCCTTAACCACCACCGATTGGTGCATACGGCGCAAGCCAAGGCCTTTGACGCAAGCTTTATGCGCTTCAATGCGACCAGATGGACTTTTTACTAAAGTGACTTTAAGCTGTTTCTTTTTGCTCATCTTTCTTCTCTATAATATCTGATATAGCTTTACCACGTTTTTCTGCAATGTCAGCCGGCGACTTCATATTCGTTAAGCCATTAATGGTTGCACGAATAACGTTCGTCGGGTTAGCAGACCCAATAATTTTAGCAAGCACATTGCTCACGCCCAGCACTTCAAATACATCACGCATCGCACCACCTGCGATAATACCCGTACCTTCAGCAGCAGGCTTCATAAATACTTTTGTCGCACCATGGCGTGAAATAATTTCATAAAAGAGCGTCTTATTATTTAACCCAATACGGCGCATATTGCGACGCGCTGCTTCATTTGCTTTTTGGATCGCTGTTGACACTTCTTTAGATTTGCCACGACCATAACCAATCCGACCATTTCGATCACCAACCACTGCAGTTGCAGAAAAGTTAAAGTCTCGACCACCTTTAACCACCTTCACAGTTCGGCGAATATCAACAACGCGACTTTCTAGACCATCGCCAGACTGCCTAGCAGCTTGTTCAACGGCTTTTTCAGGATTAGTTTGTGGAGCAACATTTTCAGACATAATTATACCCTATTAAAATTCGACACCGCCTTCACGTGTAGCATCAGCCAACGCTTTAATTCGCCCGTGATACTTGAATCCCGAACGATCAAACGCAACTTTTTTGACACCCGCTTTCTTAGCACGCTCGGCTAATAAAGCACCAATAGTTTTCGCACCCGCAACATTTCCCATAAATTTATCATGGAATGTCTTTTCAAGGCTGGAAGCTGACGCTTTGACGATACCTTCACGATCATCAATAACTTGCGCATAAATATGACGAGACGAACGATGAACCGTTAGGCGCAATACGCCCTCGGGGGTGAGTATTGCCTGGCGCTTGATTGCTGCCCGCTGTCTCTTTGCCCGACGAATTCGGTGATTTTTTTTGTTTGCTAACTGTTTACTCATGGCGATTACCTACTTTTTCTTGGTCTCTTTCAACAGAACAACTTCATCGTGGTAACGAACCCCTTTACCTTTATAAGGCTCTGGTGGACGAAACGAACGAACTTCTGCAGCAACTTGACCAACTAGCTGTTTGTTAATACCTTCAATTTCAATTTCAGTTTGACTCGGTGTTTTCGCTTGAATGCCTTCAGGCAAGGCATATTCGACAGGGTGAGAAAAGCCTAACGATAACACTAACTTATTACCCTGCACCTGTGCACGATAACCCACACCAACGAGTCTTAGTTTTTTAACGAATCCCGTGCTTACACCAATGACCATGTTGTTCACCAGCGAACGAGTCGCGCCGGAAAGTGCATTAACCGCATCTTTTCGTGGCATTTGAGAGCGAGACAGTTTTTCAACACTCTTTCCTTTAACATGCAACACATCAGCTTCTTGAGAAACATCAACAAGAGGATGTAACCGATGCTGCAATTCACCTTTTGCACCTTTCACAGAGACCTGCTGAGCATTAATGCTCACTGTGACGCCTTGCGGCAATTTTATTGGACTTTTTGCTACTCGAGACACCGCAACACCTCTACTCTACAAAACAAACCACTTCACCACCGATACCTGCAGCGCGTGCTGCACGATCAGTCATGACACCTTGCGACGTGGAGATAATGGCAACACCTAACCCCCCCATCACTTTTGGCAACTCATCTGAAGCCTTATAAACCCGCAAGCCTGGACGACTTACGCGCTTAACTTTCGCAATCACACCGTTGCCTTCATGATACTTCAACTGAACTGTTAGCTCAGAATGACCTTGCTCATTCTTGTCTACACCAAAATCTTCGATATATCCTTCGTCTTTCAACACGCTCGCGAGCGCTAACTTCTGCTTGGAAGCGG
>PANR01000005.1 GCA_002707695.1 Legionellaceae bacterium | reverse complement strand
ATCCCACCGTGATGTGAAAAATTTTGTGAGTCAAATGATGGGGTCTTTGGCATTTGTGCTGATGATCGCCGTTTTAATCGGGATGATTGCCGCGCCAGTGTTGATTCGTTTATTTGCGCCAGGGTTTGATCATCATGGCGGGCGCTTTGTTTTAGCCTATGGCATGTTGCGAGTAACGTTTCCTTATTTGTTGTTTATTTCCATGGTGGCCATGTCAGCGGCAATCTTAAATACTTACGGCATGTTTGGTGTGCCCGCCTTTGCGCCTGTGTTGCTCAATGTCTGTTTGATTGCAAGCGCCGTATGGATTTCGCCACATTTTGCTGTGCCCGTAAAAGCGCTGGCTTGGGGTGTTTGTGTGGCAGGGTTGGTGCAGTTGTTATTTTTGCTGCCGTTTTTAGCTAAAAAAAATTTATTACCCAAACCCAGCTGGGGGTTTGCCGATCCGGGCGTGCGTCGTGTGTTAAAGTTAATGGGTCCTGCTATTTTTGGTGTGTCAGTTGCGCAAGTTAATTTGTTGTTAGACACGGTGTTTGCTTCATTTTTAAAAGTTGGTAGCGTGTCATGGCTTTATTACTCCGAGCGTTTGATGATGTTTCCGCTCGGCGTGTTTGGTGTGGCAATTTCAACGGTGATTCTGCCCAGCCTGTCTAAGCATGTGGCCGACAAGGATATGAAGCGTTATGCAAGCACATTAGATTGGGCGTTGCGCTTATTGTTGTTGGTTGGTGTGCCTGCTGCGTTAGGTTTGTTTGTTTTGTCGGGCCCGATGCTCACCGCGTTATTTCAATATAAGGCGTTCACCCAGTATGATGTATTGATGTCTCGTGAAAGTTTGATGGCGTTTTCCATTGGGTTGCCGGCATTTATGATGACAAAAGTGTTGGCCGCTGGATTTTATTCACAAAAAGATATTAAAACACCGGTTAAAATTGCTGTGGTTGCTATGCTGTCAAACATTGTTTTAAATATTTTATTGCTTGTTCCCCTGCATCATGCAGGAATTGCATTATCAACCTCGCTTTCGTCTGTGTTAAACAGCGCGCTGTTATGGATAGGGCTGCATCGCCGAAAAATTTTTCGTGCAAATCAATCTGCGTGGATAAATTATTTGATGAAATTATTGGTTGCTAATGTTGTGATGGTGTTGGGCTTAAGTGTCATGGCGCGCCATTTGTCGGTTTGGTTTTCGCACGGCGCATTTTGGCGGCTATCGCACTTGTTTTTATTAATTATCGCCGGTATTTGCTTGTACCTGTTCAGTTTATTTTTACTCAAACTTCGCCCGCGTGAATTTTTACAGTCGAGACCTTAAAGGTGTGTTGGTTTATAAATTTTTTAAAAAACTTAATTTAAAAAGCGATATACATCTTTTCGATGCGCAATATGAAGGACGAGTGTCTTTAGTTTACCGCTTTCAATTTCATAAATGATGCGATAGTGTCCGGTTCTGATTCGATATAAATCGACAGGGGCATTTAGTTTTTTTGTTTGTTGAGATAAGGGGTTTATTGCCAGCTTATCAATAGCCGAGCTTATCTGCCTTTTCTCGTGCGCGCCAAGTTTTTTAAATTGTTTGACAGCCTTAGCAGAGAGTTCAACTCGCCATTTTTTCATGGTTTGTCTTTAGTTTTTAATTTATCCCAAGACGTCCATGTTTTGCCAGCCATAGCCTTTTTGGCCATTAGCGCTTCTTTTATATCAGTTTGATCCTCAATCAGTTCCAAAAGCTGTAGGTCTTCAAGCGGCACCATGGCAACAGTTCCTTGGCCGTGGCGGTTGATAATGATTCTTTCTCGGCCAAAAACCACCCGATTGATGATTTCTGAGAATCGCTCCCGAGCGTGAACTGATGATATGTTGTTCATATTGCTGCCTTTTAAACGCTAATAAATGTACATAATGTAAATTTAGCATATAAATTACATACTGTAAAGAGCTGGCAGGTGATTTTTGAATGAAGTTTCCAAGCAAGTGGTGTGCTTTACCTAACGGCCTTGTTCTTAAGGTTTCCTTAAGGTTTCTCAGATAAAAATCAGTTGGTCAATAACAAGAATTAGGGAGTGATAATTATGTCTGTAGCATCGTTACGAGGTGATTTGTCAAATGGTCCTGAAGTTCCTGTTCCCAAAATTTTTCACGCCGCCCCTCACACTGACCTTTTTGAGCTTGTAGCGATAACCGATCAATTTTTAGCTATTGTGATGGACTTATATCAAGATTTATCTCATATGGAGCAGTGCTCAATGCATTCTCCACAAGCCAGACAGATTCGTGAATCCTTAGTGAGCATTTCGCAGTCATTATTTGTTCGCTTGCTTGCTGGGTTTCAAAGGATTACCAGAGAGACTCAAGAACAAACCTATCTGGACATGATGATTGATCTCGTGCAGACAGCGTTGCTACCCCACAACGTTTTTCGCAAGATGAGTCGGTCTGATTCAGGTTGTGTGACGTTTGAATGGGCAGAGGCGATTGTTCCTCCCTATTGGTGGGACAATAAGATGGTAGATTCACCATCGGTATTGACATTAAGCCGAGAGCATTTTCAAGCATGGTTTGATAAATGGTTTACGGTAGATCAGAAGGGCGTGTTTGAAGGGCCTATGATTGGGCTCATTGCCGAGTTGGTGTGTGGCTCTCAGGAATATAATGAGGCAGCTATAAAACGAGAAAAGCTGGTAACTGAGGCGATTCATGGTTGGTTAGAAAACATCTTGCTGCCTGATTCTGGTGATCCTGATATGTTTATATTGAACGGCTGTTGCTTTAGTCGGCTAGATAAAGGCAAGGGCATAGCTGCTTTGACTATAAGGCGCGACACTTTCATCTCTCATGCTAACGACTTGCTGCGGGTTTTTGGCGTGGGTCTCGATGACCGGTGTGAAGTTAAGTTGCCAATGAGAGCTGACTGTTTTGATCCAAACTGGCTGGACACCATCCCCTATGACCGATTTTTGGAAGCATGTCTAGCTTCTTCGTTGCATACCGAGCGTCAACAAGCACCACTTGCCGCTAGCAATATTTTCAACGAGCTTGTTGTTGAGTTGATTGCGCAAGAAGTTCAGCGGATGGCGAAAGTGCAAGCGGGTCCTATACTAGATACCACAGGTTTTTTTCGCGAGCCTAAGCGAGTCACTTTTGCTTGTGATGGGGCCCATTCACCGGATTGTGCAACAGCCTAAGACGAAGGTCTTTTTTTGCCCAAATTACTGTTTCTTAAGATTTCCTTAAGGTTTGGTCGGTATATACGTGCCTAAACAATAATAAAAAATGGGGTAACAATATGCCAACTTCACCAGTTCAGGGCGCGCCTAATCGCGCTGAAATTACCACTAAAATCAGGCTAGCCGTCAACAACTTATACTCTGCTGCGCGTGAGCTGCTGACCGCTGAGCGTAGCGTTGACGACGGTTGGGACAACCTGTGCAGCAGTCATGACGCACTTAACAAACTGCTGGATGCTGCGGATGATCTTAAGGATGGTGATCGCACGATCAAGCTCATGTGTGAGTATGGAGATATATACTCCAATTTGGTTAAGGTGATGCGCACGCTCATTGTCGATCGAGAAGCGGAGCCATTAGATCGAGAGGATTTTATTAAAGCTTTTAATGAAAACCTCGAAGAGCTTTGTCGTTTCGTTGCTGATTATCCTAAGCTGACAGAGGATGTGTCTAAGTATTGGCGTAATTTCTGGCTGTTGTATATGGACTATCCTTCTGCGGCCAGTAAACGTCACCAGCAGAAGTTTGGCGATGAGCTTGCTTATTTCACTGATGATCTTAAATTGTTTTTTAACGTTGGTCATCAGAAGCTTTCCCCCGTTATTATGGCGCACTTAATGTATTTGCGAGTGAAAGCGAGCAGTGCTGCCATGCATGTTTTGCAAGCAGCGCTTGACAATCAAGAAGAAGATCGTGCGGCTAACATTGCTGATCAAAAGTGGTTTTTTGATGAGGCTTATAACCAGTTTCGCCCAACGTGGATTCTGTTCGCTGAAGGCAAGCGTCAATTATCCAATGATTTATTATTTTTAATACAAAGTTGTTTTGCCAGAATGTATACCAACTTAATTGCTGCTCCCGAAGATAATAATAGGCTCGTTGGTATCATCGTAGATAATATCAAGTGTATGTGTGCGATAAAGGACAGCAATAAGCTGCTTCTTGGCTGGCTCACCTGTCTTGTTAACAGTGTTGAGCAATGTCAGGTAGGAGGTGAGAAAAAGCTTGAGTTGGCAAAGCAGATTTGTGAGGGCGGCTTGTTGGCTATTCCATTTTTGCCAGAGACGTTGCAAACATCCTACCGCGCGCTGTTTTTAGCGCTGAAGGCAAGAAATATCTTGCATAAAAGCAAAGATTGTAAAGATGCTGATGCCTTGTTGAAAAATTTCGATATTACGATCCACGAGGCAAATAAGTTGTTAGAGAGTTTGGCTGAAGATGCGCATCAGCGAGATGAATTGTTGGTTAGGGTGTCTGATGTTGTCTTGTTCAAGAGTTTACATGATCCATTAGCAATAGATGTAGCGCATGTTCAAGCATTGCATGCTAAATTTTGTGAAAGCTTTGACGCATATTTGCCGCAACTTGAGCGAAATAAGCAGGATGGTGTGTTAAAAAACTGGTTGTGGGAGCTGTTTAACCTCAATCAAGCGCTGATGCAAAACAAATCAACTATTCATTTGGCTGGTGAAACATTTGTGTTGGCTAGAAAGCTTATTAATTTACTCAAAAGTAACAAGTCAGACTGGGTGACGGTATTTGAAAGACATACTGCTCTTGCCGTGAAGACGGCTAAAGAGGCTTGTAGCCTGCTTGATATTGCTGAGCGTACAATCACGCTATTTTCAAATAGCCCAGCAAGAAACAGTGTGCTAGAGGCTGTTGTTGGATTGTTTGATGCGGTGAGCTCATCAAAAAAGACCAGCAGCAAGTTTTCTAAATTTGCAGATGTATTGCTGTTTGATGATTCTGTCGTTGAATACCTAAACGATAAAAACAAAATTTTCCGTGAGAAGTTTATTCCTTCTTTAGAAGCATTTATTGAGTCTGAGGTTAAAAGATGGATTGATTTAGATAGCGTTGATAATGAGTTATTTTTTGGTTTTGGTTTAAGGAAAGTTGGTCAATCCATCAAGCTTAACGCGCTTTACAGACTTACGCCTTTTAACGAAAAATGGCCGGATTTAATTGCTGAGTTATCGAGAAAACAATTCTTTTTAGGGCATCTTGAAGAGGTGATAACAGAAAACGAATTAATGAAGGGCGTGATTAAAGCGCCTGCTTTTGCCGCTGACTATCCGCAGTTGACACTGTCGGTAGAAAAAATACTAGGCATGATCAATAAAATTTTTGCTGATGCAGGTTTAAAAATTGCTGTTAAGGCAGGCAAGATTGATGTTTTTGTGAGTCGTAAAAAAACTGAGATTGACTGGGGTAAATTGTTTAATGATTTAAAGCAAGAGTTAGTTGAAAATTCTGAAGAATACCGTAAAAAAGTTTTTGATGGGAGGTATAAAATTCAAAAGACCGAGTCGAGCGTTGTTTTTGCTTTGGGAGAAGAAGTTATTGGGCGTGTTTGGCCTCATAAGTTAATTGACGCACCTTCGTCACTTACGTTATCAACCGAAGGCTTTGATCGGTGGTATAAAAAATGGTTTGATGGCTCGGTCGTCATTAAATCTACCGATCCAAAAGCGCTGGAAGCGTTGGTCAGACATTCTTGTGAAAACAAAGAAGCGAAAAGTAAGCGAAAAGCATTGGTCACTGAGCGTGTTAAGAGCTGGGTAGCCAAAACAGTTTCTTCACTGTCCAATAAAGATCAGACGGTGATTTTCACTGATGGCTTTGAGCTTGGCTGTGTGACTTTGAAGCCTGAAGCCTTTATTCGTTCAGCTAATAATTTGCTGCGAAAGTATGGTGTTATTCTCGATGAGAAACATTTGGTGGTTATACAGGATGCCAGTTTGTTTGATGATAAATTTGACCAAGGTAGGCGTTATGATCAATTTCTAGAAAAATGTAAACAGGATTCGCTCGAAGCAGAAGAAGAGCGCCATCAAAAACAGGAGCTAGCAAATTTACAAGTACTCCAAGAACCTATTAATCATTCGCTAAAGCGATTTGGTTTGGAATTTGCTGTTGATAAATCTGGCTTTTTGAGTTTGGAGATTTCTTTAAATCGTGCTGGTCACACGGCCTATAACGCTATTTATTTGCCTCGTTTTGCCGAGCTGTCTGGCGTTAAAAAAAGTCTAGCGAAGATATTTTGTCAACTCAAAGATAAAGACTTGTCTCAGTCTGTCGCCTTGTTTATTTTAACTCATTTGGCTGAGCTGGCCGGCGTGCCTGATGCGCTTAACCAAGATCAGTTGAGTCTGGCGTTAAACCTTGAACAAGCAGCAGTGCTTGAGACAAAGCTTTGCGCGAATGAAGATGCGTTGGTCGATAATGTTGCTAAATTTTTTGTTGTAGAGCTTAGACGCTTATTGAAGCCAGCAGAGCCTGCACAAGCATCAGCCGAATCAGTGGCTTCTGCGGGATCATCATCATCGAGTGAGGGTTCGGGTGCTTCTAGAACGCCGACGCCTGAAGGTGCTGCGGCGGGTAGATTTTTTTCGCTAAGTCCATTAGACGGACAGAACCCCCATGCCAAGCCGTTTCAACCAAGAGGATCTTCTGGTTAGCTATGCATGCTTGATTAAATATTGGCAGGGATTATACTGGCGCCATGCAAGTTATCCGAGGGCTACAACAGTTATCGTCGTTTAAGCACAAAGCGTGCGTGTTAACGATTGGTAATTTTGATGGTGTGCATTTAGGGCATCAAGCTGTGTTAAGCCAGCTGGTTGACAAGGCACGTGAGTTAAATGCGCCAGCAGTAGTGATGACATTTGAACCCTCGCCGAAAGAATTTTTTGCTAGAGATCCAGCAGGATCACCTGCACGGTTGACGCGGATGCGGGAAAAATTGCTGAAAATTCAGCAGTGTGGTGTTGATGTGGTGATTGTTGTTCATTTTGATGAGCAGTTTTCGCAGATGACGAAAGAATATTTCGTCAATGAATTGCTGGTTAAACAGTTGCGAGTGTCGGCTGTAATGGTGGGTAAAGATTTTAAATTTGCTCATCGACGTGAAGGGGATTTCCCGTATTTACAAGCCATGGGAGAGCGCTTAGGGTATGAGGCCATGCCAGTGGCATCGTCGATGCTTGATGGGCGGCGTGTGAGCAGCACGTGGGTGCGCGAGGCGCTGGCGAAGAATAATTTGTTCACAGCAAAAAAATTATTAGGCACGCCTTTTGCTATGTTGGGTCGGGTTGTGCACGGTGAAAAGTTGGGGCGTAAGCTTGGTTTTCCCACGGCAAATATTGATTTACATCGCGCTAAAACACCCGTGCATGGTATTTATGCAGTTATTGTCAAAGGATTGCGTGATGAGTTTTTATATGGCGCAGCGAATGTGGGTGAACGACCTACCGTGGGTGGCACGACAACGTTGTTAGAGGTTTATATTTTAGATTTTGATGAACAAATTTATGGCGCAGAGGTTAACGTTGAATTTATACATAAAATTCGCGATGAAGCGCGTTATGAATCACTAGATGAATTGAAAGCTCAAATTGCAAAAGATGTTAGTGCGGTACGTGAATTTTTTAATAATAACTAAACAATAATAAAGGGGGAGTGTATGCCCAGTGTACTATCTAAATTTGAACGTGAAGCTTCAGCGTTTTCCAGCGACATTCCAACCTTTGTCGATCAATATAACGAATGGCTTGATCGAGCGTTGGTCGGTCAGAATGTTTTTCGCATAAATGACGAATTAATTGAGGTGATGGAGCATACAAAATCGTTGATGAAACAGGTTGGAAACGATCTCAGTCAGTGTGGCTTGCTCACCTATGTCATGGTAGCAAATACGATATTTGGCATTGGAGCAGACAAGTCTCGCATTCCTTTAATGATTAACAGTATGCTCGATGAGTTTCGAAAAGGCACTAAGCTATTTAAACATTTGTCAGACGCGGCGATTGAACGCGTGTGCATTGATTTATTTAACCGATTGACGTATTTGTTAAGTTGTTTGGTTGAAACAGATCACGATGAAGTGGCCCGCCAGCTTGTAGGAGGGCTTTCAACCAGCTTTTTGTTTGCTTATCAGTTCTCCTCAAAAAAAGATCAGCATCAAAAGTTGCTCTCAATGAGCGAAATGGAGTTAATGAAGTATAAGCTCGCTGACCCACGCTCTGATCATAGCTCGGTATTTATGCAATGCTTGAAGGGATACTTAAGTGAAATTGATCCCGCTTACTTTGCTGACGATGCTTTACTACAGGAACGTTTTCTTCTCACTAACCTTGAGGCGGCCTATATTTTTTTCAAAACGAATCCAATTGAAGAAACATTTGAAGATGTTATGCGCCGACTTGAAGAGGCTTCTGTGGCAACCGAAAAAGTTGTCAACCCAAATAATATTTTTATTTTTGCTCGATCATTGGTTGTTGTGCTTCATAAATTAGTCAAAGCAAAGCATTATGACTTGGCTCAGGCCTTTTCAGATAGTTTGTCAGAGTTTATTGAACAAAATAAAGTTGAGGACAATCCTCGCTGGCATCATTTGAATGCAGATTACCACCTATTTTTTGTGGTGTTGCTAAGAGAGCGATTATCATCGCTATCGCTTGACCAGGCACAAGACATCCTGAACCACTGTGAGGCGGGCATAACTAGTTGTCAATTGGCAATGAGTCAAGACCACCCAAATAAGAATGACATAGTTTATTTAGAGCTGGTGTTGAAAGAGAATCAAGCATTCGCTCAAATTAAACTTAGTGGCATCCCAAAAGTTGAAGGACCATTGGTTCATATATGCGACGCGTTGTTTAAAAGCTATCTATCCAAAGATCCAGGTGAACGAGAAGAAATGCTGTCTGGCATGAATGGTCTTCATGGACGCGCCGGACATCTTTTTGAAGAAGCAGGTAGCGTTGCTAAACGTGCAGCAACGACTTTTGCTCTAGTTGTGATAGCTGCCTTAAAAAGCAAGCCTGGTGAGTCTGAACTCATTGCTGTTGAGTTCAAACGTTTGTTTGACTTATATTCAAAACCGCATGCTGAAACTCGCAAAGAAGTTGAGGCCGCACTTGTCGGCTTGTCTCGTCAAGTGATGGAGCTTGCAAAACGCGCATTTGAGGCGGGCATGTCTACAGCGCCGATTGCTTTAAACCTTGCAAATATGTTTTCGACTTCGCCTTTTGCACATTATAGTTTCACTGGCGAAAATTATTATTGTGCAGCGGGTTTATTTTTAGCTGAAGCTGAAATTATCAAAATAAAATACTGCGGTCTAGAAGATGCTAATTTTCGCTTGTTTTTTGAAAATGTTAACAGGTATTTGACGGCTGCAGAACAAATGTGTTGTGAAGATGATAAAGAACTAGAAAAAAGACTTTATATGGCGCAACTTGATCAAAAATGGTTTGCCTGGGAGTCATCACCTACGCCAGCCTTGTTTAAGGTGCTTATTGATCATTTAAGCCAGGCGTTTCGTGATCAAAAAATTGAGTTAACGATTTCTGAGTCGCTTCATTATTATCGTTTAGTCTTTTTTGAGTTTGATAAAATTCTTAAAGATGAGCAGCATTGTGGTTCGATTACAACAATGTTGGATATGCTGGAATCAACCTTTAATAGCTCGCATATAGATTGGGGTACTTTTTATTACATTAAAATTCGAATTGTTTTATCTCGCATTCTTGAGTTGATGAAAGGCTGTCCATCTCTTGAAGAGGTGAGTCAACGGCTTGCAATGCTAGCCAATGAAGGTTTGGAATATTCTGACGAGCTTGAAGCATCTCCTTTCGCAGGCGAATTTAAGGTTGAAATAGATCGATTGCGAGAGTGCTTTTCGCAATATTTGAGAAAGGCTCGGGCGGAAAAATCCGAATCAGAGGCTGAGACTCAAACTGACGAAGAATACATTGAAGATGCTGCGCCGGCGCCCTTGAGTGAAGAACAGCAGCTTTTGCAAACGTTTAAAGCGTTTGTTCAAGCCGTATTCGAGCAGCCTGGTCCGTATCATGTTCAGGCTGATCGCCTATATGAACAATTATTGATGTTTTGTCAAAACGATCCGTTAGGCGTCGCGTTCTTTCAAACCGGGGATTGGCCTTGCCAGTTCGCTGATCTGGTTAAAGCGCTGCAGTCCCAGTCATTAACTGATGAAGACAAAGCCTCTTTTTTGAAGTTTAAGTGTTTTTTTCATAGTAAAAAAGAATCGAGCAAGCTGACAAAAACTTGTCAGGTAGATAAGCAAGATGTAGGTGTGTCCGTTAAAGAAGTTGACAAGACGCCAAGCCATGATGAATGCCTGTCTGATCATTTGGCTGAAGAACATATTTCAGAAGGTGAGCCAGAGCCAGCCGCATCATCGGAGGTTGCTGCAGCTCAACCAAAAAAACGAAAGCCTCGTCGTGCAAAGGCTGCTGCTAAGCCTAAAGAGCCTGATTATCATGAAGAAATCGATAAACTACTGGCACGATTTGGGTTTGAATATTATCCGGTAGATGGTTATTTCTATTTGCAAACCGAATTTCTTTATCATCGGAAAAACAAGGGTTTTCATTTTAGGCCTGGTCATTCTCCAGATTTTGTGTTGGAACGACTGAGTCGGTTTGTTGCGCTTGAGCATTCAGAGTCATGTGGTATTGAAGAAGGGTATTCAGCGAAGTTAAAAGTGGCATGCACAGCTGAAACCGTTGCATCATTACAAGCTATAAGGGTTGACGACTTCTTCAAAAGCATTAACAGGCTGTCAAAAAACAAAAGAAGAAGAGAAAAGACAAAAGCAAAAACACAAGAGCGGCCACGCACTAATTCGAGCAGTGGTCAGATAGCCAGTCAATTGTCTGTACAGGCTCAATCGGCACCAGATTCGCCAGCTTCAGGTCGTTCAGCCGATTCAGGCTGCCCGCCTGAGCTAGCGGAGATGATCGAGCAAGATGTTGCTGATGCGCCAGCTGAGCCAGTGACCGCTTCTGATCATTCAACGGCTCCATCCGACGGCTGGTCACCTCCAGAGTCTCCAGAGCTGGAGGAGGCTGTGAGTCATATTGGCGCCGCATTTGCCGATGGCGGCGGGCATTTTTGGGCACAGTCACCTGAGCAAACTATTTCTCCTGAAGTCGATGCATTAGCGCAGCAGGTTGAGATGCAGCTTGGTCGACCTTACGGGTTGTGGTAATCAACCGAGCGCTTTAACTTGGCTGAGCTTTGGATAAATGCTATCTTACGTCACATCATATTGATGACGTGAGCGGGTTATGGCTGATTACAAAAACACATTGAATTTACCTCAAACCGATTTTCCGATGAAGGCAAATTTGCCTGAGCGTGAGCCAAAGGTATTGGCGCATTGGAGTGAAATAAAGCTTTATGAACGTTTGCGCGAGCAAGGCCAATCACGCCAACTCTTTATATTGCATGACGGCCCACCTTATGCCAATGGTCCGCTTCATCTGGGACATGCCGTTAATAAGACGCTCAAAGATGTGGTTGTCAAAAGCAAAACGCTCAGTGGGTTTAATGCGCCTTATGTGCCGGGTTGGGATTGTCATGGGTTGCCCATCGAACTTAATGTCGAAAAAAAATATGGCAAAGCTGGTGATAAAAAAACAGCAAAAGAGTTTAGACAAGCGTGTCGTGATTATGCGCATACACAAATTGATGGTCAGCGTGAAGCATTTAAACGCTTAGGTGTAGTGGGTGATTGGGATAATCCGTATTTAACTATGAATCCTAAGTACGAAGCGGGCATTGTGCGCAGCGTCGCTAAAATCATTGAAAATGGTCATTTGCAACGTGGTTATAAACCGGTGCATTGGTGTTTTGCCTGTCAGTCTGCTTTGGCTGAAGCAGAGGTTGAGTACAAAGATAAAACCTCGCCAGCGATTGATGTGCGTTTTGTGGTGAAGGATGCAGATGAATTATTAAAAAGAATAAACCCACCCCAACCCTCCCTTGTCAGGGAGGGAGGAAAAAATAGTTTCCCCCCTGAAAAGGGGGGATTGAGGGGGGTTGCCATTCCTATCTGGACAACAACACCCTGGACATTGCCCGCCAATCAAGCGGTTGCTTTACACCCTGAGCTGAAATACGTCTTAGTGCAAGCCGGCGGCGAGCACCTAGTGGTTGCGGCTGATTTGCTTGCAGCACTAATGTCTCGCTGCGAAATTCATGACTATCATGTGATCGCTGATTTCCCCGGCGCAGCGCTAGAAGGCCTGCTGTTGCAACATCCATTTTTAGATCGGCAGGTACCCGTTGTGTTAGGTGAGCATGTCACCACTGATACCGGTACTGGTGCTGTGCACACTGCGCCCGCGCACGGCTTGGATGATTATGCATTAGGGCTCAAATACGATTTGCCCGTTGCTTCAGAAGTGAATGGCGGTGGCGTGTTTCATAGCCATGTGCCAGAAGTTGGTGGCGAACATGTTTTTAAAGCCAATGACAAAATCATTGAGTTATTGAAAGCACACAGCATGTTGTTGCACTCAGAAGAGCTACAGCACAGCTACCCACATTGTTGGCGTCACAAAAAACCTCTCATTTTTCGTGCCACGCCACAGTGGTTTGTGAGCATGCGACAAAATGGTTTGATGAAAACGGCGTTATCAGAAATCAAAAAAGTGACTTGGTTGCCCGCAACAGGCGAGCAACGAATTACCTCAATGGTTGATCATCGCCCTGATTGGTGTGTTTCACGACAGCGAGTGTGGGGCGTGCCAATGATGTTATTCATTCATAAAGAAACCAACGAATTGCACCCCGATCAATTAGCGCTTATGGAAAAAATAGCAACATTGGTTGAGCAAGATGGCATTGAAGCTTGGTTTGACTTAGATGTTCCTGCATTGCTGGGTGACCAAGCAGAACAATACGAGCGTGTTGATGATGTATTGGATGTATGGTTCGATTCGGGCGTGTCGCATTCCACTGTGTTGGATGCGCGCGAGTGGCTGCGTTCACCTGCCGATGTTTATTTAGAAGGTTCAGATCAACACCGCGGATGGTTTCAAACCTCATTATTAACATCTTGTGCGATGAAAAATCAAGCGCCGTATCGAGAAGTGATAACGCATGGCTTTACTGTCGATGGGCAAGGCCGCAAGATGTCTAAGTCGCTAGGCAATACCATTACACCCGATAAAATTGTCAAACAGTATGGTGCTGATATTATACGTTTGTGGGTGGTGTCAGCTGATTATCATAATGAAATTGCCGTGTCGGATGATATTTTTAAACAAGTTGCAGACACTTATCGTCGTATTCGCAATACTGCGCGCTTCTTGTTAGGTAATGTGGGTGATTTTCAATTTAACAAACACGCTGTCGGTGCTAATGATTTGTTGGCACTCGATGCTTGGCTAATTGACAAGGCGAAGCAAGTACAAGCTGATATTATTAAATCATATGACCAATATCATTTTGTTGATGTGGTTCAGAAAATTCATCATTTTTGTTCTATCACTCTCGGTAGTTTTTATTTAGATATTGTAAAAGATAGGCAGTATACGATGCCCGCTAATAGCATTGGCCGTCGCTCGGCCCAAACTGCTATGTACCATGTTTTAGAGGCTTTTGTTCGTTGGTTAGCGCCCATTTGTTCATTCACTGCAGAAGAAATTTGGCGGTATTTATCAGGGGAGCATGAAGCATCGGTTTTGCTCTCAGTGTGGTATGATCAATTCCCTGAAACTTCATCAAGCATGCGTGATGCAGATTGGCAGTTGCTGATGGCGACAAGAGATGCTGTCAATAAAGAAATTGAGAGATTGCGTGCTGAAAAAACTTTAGGTTCAAATTTAGAAGCAAGTGTTGTGTTGTTTGCTGATGCTTCTTTGAAAAAATTGTTAGATCAGTTCGGTGAAGAGTTACGTTTCTTATTAATTACTTCATCAGCATCTGTTCAACCGCTGGAGGCAGCGAACGCGTCAGCTGTTAAAACGGATGTTTCTGGATTGAAGCTGGCAGTGTCAGCTTCACCCTATAAAAAATGTGTTCGCTGCTGGCATCGCCGTGAAGATGTGGGCCATGATGCTGCGCACGCTGAACTTTGCGGTCGTTGCGTAACAAATGTTGGTGAGAAAGGTGAGGTGCGTCATTATGCCTAAGCAAGTGGTGACACGTTTAAAAAATTTGAGATGGTTATGGCTGAGTGTTGTGATCATTGTGTTCGATCAGTGGAGTAAACGTTATGCTGTGAAGCATCTCGTTTTGGGCCAACCGCAACGCGAAACCAGTTATCTTAATTTCACACTAGCGCATAATGCAGGCGCATCATTTAGCTTTTTAAGTCACTCAGGTGGTTGGCAGGTGTGGTTTTTTTCGCTGGTGGCTATCGCGGTATGTATTGGTATTTTGTGGTGGTTGGTGAAGCTCCCCGTTGCTCGTAAGCTTGAGTGCGCGGCATTGGCTTTTATTTTTGGCGGCGCGGTGGGTAATTTATTTGACAGAGTGCGTCTGGGTTATGTCAACGATTTTATTGATTTTCATTGGCAACAGCGGCATTTTGCTATTTTTAATATTGCAGATTCAGCAGTGACCATAGGGGTGGTATTGTTGTTAATCGCTTTTGTGATAAGGAAAAAACAATGACTGAACACGTACAAGCTGGCAGTGCAGTTGAGATGCATGTCAAAATCATGTTAAAAGACAAATCTGTTGCGCAAGATACTAAAGATGATGATATGCCGGTGAAGGTAGAGGTTGGTGCAGGGCATTTTACTGAAACTTTTGAGAAGCACCTATTGGGCTTGAAAGTTGGCGACAAAAATACATTTATGGTTGAGCCAGAAGACGCATTTGGCGAACCAAATCCTGATAACATTCATTTTCTTCCTCGTGATCAATTTCCTAAAGATGAAAATGTTGAGCAAGGGGTTATTTATTTGTTTGCCCAGCCAAATGGCCAGGAGTTACCTGGCGTTGTTCGTGCAGTGCAGGAAGATCAAATTAAAGTGGATTTTAATCACCCCTTATGCGGTCAGGATTTAATTTTTGAAGTAGAAATTTTGAAGATTGATAGTCCGGTGAAACATTGAGTTTTGTGTTTTTATTTTATTTTAAAGTTCTGCCTTTTGTTGTCACCCCTGCGAAGGCAGGGGTCTAGTGCTTTATTCGTACTCAGGGGGAAAGAAGTTCTTTTTGAGGATCTTAATTTTTCACAAAGGACTGGATGCCTGCCTACGCAGGCATGACAACAGGGGTTGAACTGGATTCCCGCTTTCGCGGGAATGACAACGCGGCAGAAACTGGATTCCCGTCTCCGCGGGAATGACAACGGGGCAGAAACTGGATTCCCGCCTTCGCGGGAATGACAATGGGGCAGAAACTGGATTCCCGCTTTCGTGGGAATGACAACGGGGCAGAAACTGGATGCCTGCCTACGCAGGCATGACAACGGGGCAGAAACTGGATTCCCGTCTCCGCCTCCGCGGGAGAGGCCTTAAATCGCAGGAATGACAACGCGGCAATAACTTCAGCCAAGTTTTTTTGCGACAGTCGCTACTCGCTTGCCGATTGACAAGCAGAGCGTTTTTTCATGATCGCTGATAGGCAAGTTTGTTGCACCTTCACCGGCAAGATGTGATGGGCCGTAGGGCGTGCCACCTGTGCGGGTTTCGGTGAGTGCTTTTTCGTCATAGGGCTGTCCGACAAGAATATAGCCTAAGTGAAATAATGGAATCATCATGCTTAACAAGGTGCTTTCCTGTCCGCCATGCATACTGCCTGTTGAGGTGAATACAGCGGCAGGTTTGCCAACCAATGTGTTTGAGGCCCATAAGCTGCCCAGCTGATCAAAGCAATGCTTCATGGCGGCTGCCATGTTGCCAAACCGCGTTGGGCTACCGACAATTAGCCCAGAGCAGGTTTTAAAATCAGCTTCAGTGACATAGGGCGCGCCATCGTTAGGCACGGCCGGTGTTGATGATTCAGTGTTGGGGGATACTTCGGGCACAGTCCGTAGGCGAGCTTGCATACCTTCAACGCTCTCTACGCCGCGCGCAACCAGGTTTGCCATCTTGGCAACATTGCCATAGCGACTATAGTACAGCACTAAAATTTCACTCATGGTTTTCTCCTTTTGTAGATTGCGTTATAGTAGTCGCATGAAACCAAAAAACTACGATGGACAGTATAACTTTTGGGCTGTGTTAGTAAAGCAGTTTTTTGAGCAAAGCTTATTTACGCAAGCAGGCGCGATTACGTGTACAACATTGTTGAGCGTGGTGCCGTTATTGATTGTGTCGTTTTCGATCATTGCTGCGTTGCCGGGTTCTTTGCATTTGATGAAAGTCGCTGAGAATTTAGTTTTTAAAAACTTTATTCCTGAGGCAGGCGCGGTACTTCAGCAAAATTTCCAAATGTTTCTCGAGCAATCAAAACGATTGCCCGTCATTAGCTTGTTATTTTTGGTGGTCGTTTCTATATCATTATTGTTGAGTATTGAACGCGCTTTTAATAATATTTGGAGCGTTCGTTACCGCCGCGCCAGTCTGATGCAACATGTTTACTATTGGCTGATCATTGTGATTGCTTTTTTCATTATGCTGTTAACCTTGGGCAGCACGTCCTATTTGTTGGCGTTGCCGCCGGTTGCTGCGTTGCTGCAACATTGGGGAATGGGGTTGGTCGCACTGGATGTGATTGCTTTTTTGTTGACGGTATTTGTTTTTACGTTGCTTTATAAAATTTTACCAAATTGTTATGTGCCATGGTCATTTTCTTTGGTATCAGGAGTGGTTGCTTCTATCTTATTTTTATTGGCTAAATATATCTTTCTTGCTTATATTACTTTTTTTCCTACGTATAAGATACTCTATGGCGCGTTGGCCACTATCCCTATTTTTATTTTGTGGGTGTTTATTTCTTGGGTGATTGTTTTGTTTGGCGTGCTATTGTCTAGCGTGTTAACCAGTCGGCGACAATCAGAATCATCGCCAAACGTCAGCCAGGGCTAAGGTCTCTTTAAGCGGCTTGATGCCATCAGCGTTGGTCTCGTGTGTGAGTGAAGCGCCAGCTGCGCACACTGCAAGCAATAGAGACTGCTGCATATCCCAGCCTTCGTGGATGCCATATAAAACGCCCGCCGCAAACGCATCACCTGCGCCGCAACTAGCAACGATTTTTTCTTTAGGAATTTTGCAGGCATCTTGAAAGTATTCTTGGCCGTCCGCTGTTAGGCAATAAGCGCCTTCAGGCATATGTATAATGACATGTTTTTTTACACCAAGCGCCATGATTTTTTTGGCAGCTTCTTTGATTGCATCGAGGATATAAACATCGTGACGATCTTGAGTTTGAATATTAGTAAGTTGACCTGCTTCATAATCATTACAGATTAAATGATCAGTGTAAGGCAGGGCAGGGTGAACTAATTTTTCATAAGGTAGCGATGGATTGCTGACAATATCAATGACAGTTTCAATGCCAGCATCTTGAACATCATGCAGTAGGCGCGCAGAGGCCGTACCAAATTCTTCATCTTTTGCATCCATGCCATCTAGAATCATTAAGTGGCCCAGATAAAATAATTTGACGGCTCTTTTTTTGAGTTTTTCAATAGGCACATGTTCTGGTTTAAAATCATTGTTGACACCAGGGCAGTGAAACTGTGTGCGAGATCCGTCAGGCAGCGTCATGGCGTCGGTATAGCTGCTATGTCCGTCAACCACGCGAACGTAGTCCATGTTGATGTGCTCGTTTAAACACAATAGTTGTAATTCTTTGGCGCGATAGCCTTTTCCAATTAAGCCGATACCATAAGTGGGAATGTCGATTTTCAATTTAGCTAATGCCATTAGAATATTCAACGCTGCGCCACCGGCTGATGAGACAGTTTTGTAAACGGTGGTATGTCCCGTAATGCGGGGATAGTGTTTGATAAATTTACTGCGGTCTAAAACCCAGTTTCCTGCGCATGCTATGCCGGCCATGGTTATTTCCTTTTGTTGTTTCTTGTTGTTTGTTGGGTCAGTTGATCTGTGTTCATCACCAATTGACCACGCAAATTATTTGTCATTTGTGAAACAAATTTTCAATGTTATTCAATGCTACAGTTCGAACCTTGTCTTCTGAGCGACATTTATATTCTACTTCATGCTTTGCCAAGCCTTTTTCGCCCACAACGATGCGATGGGGGATGCCAATTAAATCCATTTGGGCAAACATCACACCTGGGCGTTCATCTCGATCGTCTAGTAATACAGCGTGCCCAGCTTTGCTCAAGGTTTCATAGAGATTTTCTGCCGCTTGGCGTGTTTTCTCAGAGCGATGGTAACCAATGGGTACAATGGCTATTTGAAATGGTGCAATTGCTTCTGGCCAAATAATACCATTTTCGTCATGCTGTTGTTCAATAGCGGCGGCAACAACACGTGATACACCAATGCCATAGCAACCCATTTGTAAAGGTGTGTTTTTGCCGTCAGGGCCTATTACCGTGAGGTCGAGTGCTTGACTGTATTTATCACCGAGTTGAAAAATATGACCAACTTCAATGCCGCGCGTGGACTTTAAAACCCCTTTGCCATCAGGACTTTTGTCACCCGCTTTCAAACCATTTTTCTCAGCGATTTCAACATTAGCAGCATAATCACTCGCGTCGCTATATAAAATTTCATCTTCACCGGTATCAGCCAGCACTTGAAATTCGTGAGAGCTGTCACCGCCAATGTTACCGTTATCTGCCATAACGGCTCGAAAATCTAAACTAAGCTTGGTGAAAATGCTGTGGTATGTCTCATACATTTTCTCGTAGGTATTTTTCAGGCAATCGGTGCTTAGGTGGAATGAATAAGCATCTTTCATCAAAAATTCACGTGAACGCATGACGCCAAAGCGAGGACGAATTTCATCACGAAATTTATTGGTGATTTGGTAGAGTGTTCTGGGCAGTTGCTTGTAGCTGTTAATGACTTGTTTCATGGTGTCGGTAATGACATCCTCGGCAGTCGGCGCGTAGCAGAATTCGCGCTCATGTCGATCAAGAATTTTCAATAACTCGCCGCCATAGACGTCCCAGCGGCCGGTTGTTTTCCATAACTCGGCTGGCTGAATGCCTGGCATGGCAAGCTCCAGGCAACCTGCTTGGTTCAGCTCTTCTCGTATCACCGTCTCAACGCGCTGCAATACCCGCAGGCCAAGAGGCATCCAGGTGTATAGCCCGCTCGATAGTTTGCGAATCATGCCTGCGCGCAGCATAAGCTGGTGGCTGGCAATTTCAGCATCAGCAGGCGTCTCTTTTAATGTGGCAAGTAAGTATTGGCTTGTTCTCATCTCGCGAAGCTTGCCAGATTTCGGTGGATTTGTCATTATTTCGCTACTTGAATGGAAGTTTTTGCTGCTTTGTTCGCAAGCGCGCGCAAGTCTGTCCGTGGATTGCTCTGAATTGGCCATTCATGGCCAATTCAGGTTTGGTCACAAAGCAGCAAAAACTTCCTGTCAGGTGATAACAAAGTTAGGTTGTTGTGGAGCTGGATGTGCCAATTTATGAGTATCAATGCAAAGCCTGTGGCGAGCATATAGAAAAGTTTCAAAAATCAGGAGCAGAGCCTTTGCTAGAGTGTCCAAAATGTGGCAAGCTAGAGCTGAGCAAATTGATTTCAGCAGCTGGGTTTAAGTTAACGGGTTCTGGCTGGTATGAGACGGATTTTAAAAACAAACCCAAAACGGAAGTAAAACCAACGGCAGATGCATCAAGTGAGGCATCAAAAACGCCTTCAACACAGGATAAATCAGATGACAAAGCCAAATAAGACGAAGCTTTCTCAAAAGCCTGCAGTCCAAGCTATATTTGCGCGCATTCGTAAATATCTTATCGCCGGGCTCTTATTATGGGCACCCATTTTGGCAACCTTGTGGGTGATTAAGTTTTTTGTTGAACTGCTCGATGGCAGTTTAAAACTATTACCCGCATCGCTACGACCCGAAGCAGTTTTTGGTATGCATATTCCCGGCTTTGGTGTTGTGGTTTGTTTAATCGTGTTATTTTTTACGGGAATGTTTGTAACCAATTTTTTTGGTCGTCAATTTGTTAAGTTTTGGGATAAGTTAATTGCGCGCATTCCGCTGGTTCGCAGTATTTACATCGGCGTTAAGCAAATCATGGAAACCTTGTTTCAATCGAGCAACAAGTCGTTTCGTGAAGTCTTGTTGGTTGAATATCCGCGCAAGGGAATGTGGAGTATTGCGTTTCAAACGGGTAAAGCTTGTATTGAGGTAAATGACGAAACGGGTGAAGAGATGTTGTCAATCTTTGTGCCGACAACACCCAACCCAACGTCTGGTTTTTTAATTTTCGTGCCAGCAAAAGAGATTCGCAAACTCAACATTACCGTTGATGCAGCCTTGAAGCTGGTAATTTCTTTAGGCGTTGTTCAGCCGGGGATGTCTGAAGAACAGGCGGAAGCGTTAGTTGGCAAAGCAGCGAAAATTGAGAAAAAGTAAGCGTTTCTAGTGAATTAACCGGCTAACAATGCTGGCGTAGCCACTCTGCTACCGAAGGTGCCGTGATTGCGAGTGTTGTTAGTAGCATCATCCCCATTGAGTAGCCCCAACTCCTCTTCTTCTGGCTCTGCTGGTTGAAAGCATGGTGCGGTTGCCTCAATGAGTCCTTTGTAAGCAGGTCGAATGCTATAAGTATAAAAATACATCATGCTCATCATGGTTAAAAAGGCTGAGATGATGGCGAAGCTGATGGTTGCCTCTGGGCTAAAAGCGTTATATGTCGTATTGGCTGAATCTTTGCTCAGTTCAATGGGCAATTGAAGTAAAGCAATCACCGCTTGTGTTGTGTTGAAGAAGTATTGAAAAAAATCAATCCCGAGAAATAAATACATAGATGAAAGCGCTATATGTTGACACCTGCTCGGTTGATAGTTTTTTTGTTCTGTAGCATGAGAAATTTTTTTCGATAAGGCGTCTTGAATGGGGTGCTCCATTCGAAAGCCGACAGCTTTGTGGTATTTTTCTTCTGCTTTATCATGAAAAAAAGTTAATGTGTTAAATGCACCGTTCTTTTTAGCGCCATTGTGATGACCGTTGAGTGCGCCATTCGGTGGAGTGACATTGCCACCATTAGCAGTGCCGTTTGAGATAATATGGTTGAATAATTCTTCTTTTGTCTCTTTCAGTGCGTCCTCAAAAGCTTTTTGTGCATCCTTAACATCACCATCTTTCCTGCATTTATATAAGGTGGCTATAACACAAGCCGATGCGGTGCGAAGCTCTTTTATGCCTCGTCTTACATTAGCGGCATCTGGCTCGTCACCAATTTGTCTTAGAAAAATACGGCCATAGACGCTAATGCGTTGACCAAGCACCAAAAGTGTCGCTGCAAGAATATTTGCAGCTAATGTGCTTTGAGATTTTCCCATGAAAATCCCTAAAAATGCTTTTAATGCGTGTATTGCAGGAAAAAGATAATTGGCTTCAGTGGTTATCCATGCAGAGATATCCCAGCTGCGAGGGTTGGCTATATTTCTCAGCATGCCTCGATAGCCAAGTTTGTTGTTGAGCTGTCGGAGTTTCGGGTCTTTTTGGATAATAGATTCGATATAAAGATTGTGTTCATAAACACCGCCGACAAAGGCGGCAAAGGGAGGATAGGCCAGCAGCATGGCAGCTATACCAACAGGGAGCGAAACATGAAGAGGAAAAACCTCAAAAATATTTATACTGGTGTCGTGGTGGGAATCAGATAACTTATTAAGTAGGGTTGATACAACACCAACGGCAGCGCCCAACATGCAGGTAAATGCTGTTGCCCAATATCCCGCGTGATCAAGTAGGCTATATTCTGGTTTGGGCAAAGGAGGTTCAAAGTCAATGGCTTGGGCATGAATGCTATGTAGCATCGCTTTATTGGCGCGGCGGATCGCTCGAAATCGCGATGGCAGCAGCACAATCAGGCAGGCCGCAGGAAAGAGGATGGTTGATACCACTTCTGAAAACTGCCAATTCTCTAGCGCCAGTGTGCAGTTTTCATCAGCAACTGCCCGTGGGCTAGGGAGGGTGCCATTGATGCAGTCGATCTTAAGGTCAATATCCAACCCAAATAGCATATAGAGATTGAAAAATAGCTCGCGAGAGCGCCAGGCAGTGATCATCGCGGTGATCAGGGGCCGAACGACACCCGCGAAAAATGAAAAACGGATGTAGGCTAGCTTGAGAGAGCCAATGCTTTTTTGTGGCGTTGTTGTTGAGGGCATTTTTTGCTCTTATTATCGATTTTGTGGATGCTAACATTTTTTGCGCAAAATGTTTAGTGCTTTTTCGTCATATCATTTATTCTTTATCCGCAAGAAATTGATTTTTTACTATGCGGTGATAGTATCGAATGCTGTGATAAATGAGACGACCGCTGATGAAACGCCAATATTGCGCAAAAATTAATCAATCATTCATTGATAAGACCGTTACTGTCTGTGGCTGGGTCCACCGCCGCCGTGATCATGGGGGCGTTATTTTCCTTGATATCAGGGATCACTCCGGTGTGCTCCAGGTCGTTTTTAACCCGGATAACCAATCGGCGTTTGCTATTGCCGATAAAGTGCGTGGGGAATTTGTGCTAAGAGCCACAGGCAAGGTGCGCCGCCGCCCAGAGGGGATGGAAAATACAGCAATGCTCACAGGGAGCGTTGAAGTGGTCGGTGATGAAATTGAAATTTTAAATACAGCCAAAACACCGCCTTTTCAAATTGATGATTATCAGACGGTCAACGAAGAAACTCGTTTAAAATACCGTTATATTGATTTGCGTCGTGCTGATATCCAACAAAAATTTAGATTTCGCGCGAAGATGAATCGCGAGATTCGCCATTACCTTGATGAACATAATTATTTAGAAGTTGAAACCCCAATCTTATTCAAAACGACACCCGAAGGTGCGCGCGATTATTTGGTGCCTTCACGCGTTCATCCCGGTAAATTTTTTGCATTACCACAGTCTCCCCAGCTCATGAAACAATTGTTGATGATGGGCGGCATGGATAAGTACTATCAAATCGCGCGCTGTTTTCGCGATGAGGATTTGCGCGCTGATCGCCAGCCCGAATTTACACAGCTTGATATCGAAGCTTCATTTATAGAAGAGCATGATATTCAGCAAATGATTGAAGGTCTGTTTAAACATCTATTCAAATCATTGCTCAATAGCGAGCTTCCAGAGATTCAGCGAATGACGTATGCAGAAGCGATGAGGCGTTATGCGTCAGATAAGCCAGATTTACGAATACCGCTAGAGCTTGTTGATGTAGAAGATTTAGTTAAACATGTCGATTTTAAAGTTTTTTCTGGCCCGGCAAATGATACAAGCTGTCGTGTTGCCGCCTTGAGAGTGCCCGGAGCTGTTGAAAAATTATCGCGTAAACAACTGGATGATTATGCAACCTATGTTGGACAGTTTGGCGCAAAAGGTTTGGCGTATATCAAAGTTAATGACTTAGAAGAGGGTTTGAGTGGGTTGCAATCACCCATATTAAAGTTTTTTGATGAAGAAACGTTGCTAGCTATTTTAAAGCGTACACAAGCGAAAACAGGTGATGTTATCTTCTTTGGTTCAGATAAAACACGCGTTGTTAATGAATCATTAGGTGCCCTCCGTGTTAAGCTGGGGCATGATTTGAATTTGGTCGAAGAGGGCTGGCGTTTTCTTTGGGTGGTTGATTTTCCAATGTTCGAAGAAATTGATGGTGCGTTTTATTCGCTGCATCATCCATTTACTGCACCTAAAACCGATGACTTAAAATTATTGGAAACTGATCCTGGTTCAGTTTTGGCACGTGCTTATGATCTAGTGCTCAATGGTACGGAATTGGGCGGTGGATCTATTCGTATTCATAACGAAAAAACGCAGCGTGCTGTGTTGCATATATTGGGGTTAACTGATGAAGAAGCTGATGACAAATTTGGTTTCTTGCTCGAAGCGTTGCAATATGGATGCCCGCCTTTGGGTGGCGTGGCTTTTGGTTTAGATCGTATTGCGATGCTATTAACGGGTTCGGAATCAATTCGTGACGTGATCGTTTTTCCAAAAACGCAAAAAGCGATTTGTCCGTTAACCAATGCGCCATCAGATGTGGTTGATGAGCAATTAGTTGAGCTAGGTATTAAAAAATTACCGACGCGGGAATAGTATAAAAGAGTTGGAGTAATTCACATGGCCGGACATAGTAAATGGGCTAACATCAAACACAAAAAAGCAAAAATGGATAAGATAAAAGGCAAGGTGCTTTCACGTTGTGCGCGTGAAATTATTGTTGCAGCAAAAACAGGTCCTGATCCAGCCATGAATCCGCGATTGCGTTTAGCTATAGAGAAAGCGCGTGCGGCGAACATGACCAAAGATAAAATTGAAAACGCAATTAAGAAAGGTAGTGGCGAAGGCGGTGCAGATAATATCGAAGAAATTCGCTATGAAGGTTATGGGCCCAACGGTGTTGCGGTGATGGTTGATTGTATGACCGACAACAAAAATCGCACAGTGGGTGAAGTGCGTCACGCATTTAGCAAATCAGGTGGAAATATGGGGACTGATGGATCAGTTTCTTATTTGTTTAATAAACGAGGGGTCTTAACCTTTGCCAAAGGTGCTGATGAATCTAAACTGATGGAAGTAGGTTTGGATGCAGGTGCAGAGGATATTGTGTCTGAGCCTGACGGCACGTTCACGGTCTTAACGAGTGAGGCAGAGTTTGTGGCCGTGAAAGAAGCCTTTGAAAATGCAGGTCTGCAGGCAGAAGAAGCTGCTGTGACCATGGAGCCTACGACTAAAGTTGAGCTTGACCAAGAGGGTGCTGAAAAAGTCATGAAATTGCTGGATATGCTTGAAGATTTGGATGATACCCAGGAGGTTTATTCCAATGCAGAATTTCCAGATGACATGGCTGACTGATAGCTGTTATGCTTAAAGCATGACGGTGATTTTAGGCATTGATCCGGGCTCGCGGATCACAGGGTATGGATTGGTTCGTGTTGCGAACAACCGGCCGTTATATATCGCCAGTGGTTGTGTTCGTGTTAATACAGACGATTTTTCCCAACGGCTCCAACAAATTTTCCAAGGGATACGTGAAGTTATTAATCAATATCATCCCGATGAAGTAGCGATTGAGCAGGTCTTTATGCATCAAAATGCAAATTCAGCGATTAAGCTTGGGCAGGCGCGCGGCGTTGCGATTGTTGCGGCAACCGATCTGAATGTACCTTTATCAGAATATGCTGCTCGGCAAATTAAGCAAGCTGTGGTAGGTTATGGAGGAGCGGATAAAGTGCAGGTACAGCAGATGATAAAAGCCTTGTTGAATTTATCTGATGTGCCGCAAAGTGATGCTGCCGATGCACTTGCTGTTGCCGTGTGTCATGCGCAGATGCGTGTTTCACGCATCAGGCAAGTTGCTAAAAAGGAGAGCCTATGATAGGTCGATTATCAGGCAAGCTTATAGAGAAACAACCTCCGCAATTGTTAGTTGATGTTAATGGCGTGGGCTATGTGCTTAGCGCATCTATGAATACTTGCTACAAACTCCCAGAGATTAATCAAGATGTGGTGTTGTTCACGCAGATGATTGTGCGTGAAGATGCTCAGTTGCTTTATGGTTTTTTTGATAAACATGAGCGTGATTTGTTTAACAGTTTGATTAAGGTTAATGGTGTTGGGCCAAAAATGGCATTAGCCATTTTATCGAGCATGGATCCCGATGGTTTTGTCGCATGTGTCGATAACAATGATAGTACAAGTTTAACGAGTATTCCCGGTGTTGGTAAAAAAACTGCGGAGCGTTTGGTGGTCGAAATGCGTGATCGACTAAAGGCTTGGCAACCTGTTACAATGAGCGTCACCTCTCATGCCAGCGGCGCTGATCAAGTTAAACAAGCTTTTCATGATGCCATTGCGGCACTTATTGCGTTAGGATACAAGCCTCAAGAAGCTAGCAAAATGATTTCGCGTGTTGCAAATGATGAGATGAGTTCGCAAGAATTAATTAAGGCAAGTTTACAACAGAGTGTTAAGGAAACATTATGTTAGAGCCAGATAGAATTGTCAGTAACGAAGCGCTCGTCGAAGAAGAGTCCGTTGATAAGGCGATTCGACCAAAAACATTAGATGAATATATTGGGCAGGCTGCTGTTCGTGAGCAAATGAATATCTTTATTGCGGCTGCACGAAAACGTCAAGATGCATTAGATCATGTGTTGTTATTTGGTCCGCCAGGCTTGGGTAAAACAACATTAGCGCATATTGTCGCTAACGAGATGCAGGCGAATCTTCGACAAACATCAGGTCCTGTGCTTGAAAAGGCGGGCGATTTGGCTGCGTTACTCACTAACCTTGAGCCTCATGATGTCTTGTTCATTGATGAAATTCATCGTCTTAATCCAGCAATTGAAGAGATTCTTTATCCTGCGATGGAAGACTACCAGCTTGATATTATGATAGGTGAGGGTCCTGCAGCGCGTTCAATTAAACTAGATCTTCCCCCGTTTACATTGGTGGGCGCCACAACGCGTGCAGGCTTGCTAACCTCGCCATTGCGTGATCGTTTTGGCATTGTGCAGCGCTTAGAGTTTTATACGGTTGAGGAGCTGTGTCATATTGTTAAACGTTCTGCTGATATTCTTTCAGTCAAAACAGATGTAGAAGGGGCACATGAAATTGCTAAACGTTCTCGAGGTACACCAAGAATTGCAAATCGTTTGTTGCGGCGTGTGCGGGATTATGCGCAAGTAAAGGCAGATGGCGTGGTTAACAAAGCCGTCGCTGATAATGCATTAAATTTATTGGATGTTGATCATCATGGATTTGATGTTTTAGATAGAAAATTATTGCTAGCAATGATTGATAGATTTGACGGGGGCCCTGTCGGAGTTGATAGCCTGGCCGCAGCGATTAGTGAAGAACGTGATACCATTGAAGATATTTTGGAGCCATTTTTAATTCAGCAAGGTTTTGTGATGCGCACGCCACGAGGGCGAATCGCGACAAAGCAAGCGTATTTACATTTTGGAATAGACATACCATCATGAAAAAACACATTATGCCACTAACTATCTATTGCTATGACACAGACATGGGTGGTGTCGTTTATCATGCGAACTTTTTAAAATTTATGGATCAAGCAAGAACAGAGTGGATACAATCACTCGGTTATAGCGCGTTTGATTGGCATGGTTCATCCTTTTATTTTGTTGCAAGACATGCAGAGCTCGATTATTTAATTCCATTAACGGTTAATGATACAGTTGAAGTCGTTTCATATGTTCATGACATGGGGCGCGTGTCGATGAAAATTATGCAATATGTGCGTGATGTCAACGATCATGAAAAAATTTATTTCAAAGGGTTAATTAAAATCGCTGCAGTAGATGATAAAAAGCGTTTGTGTGAGATTCCAGTAGAGCTTCGTGAGGGAATGGTGGGCGATCAATGATGAGACGTATATTATTATTTTTTGCTTTTTTGTGTCTGTCTGCGTGCGCAGCTCGACAAACGCCCGCACCTATCACCAATGATAATGACATTGTGACAACGCGATCAAAAGTCTTGGACTATAGCAAGCCTGCTGGTGAAAATGTGCTGAGCCAGCGGCGATTTTACTTTGGATTAAATAGTACAAAACTCAGCGAACATGATATGGCTGTATTGAAAGTTCATGCGGAGTATTTAAAACAACACTCCGCCATTCATGTGGTATTGATGGGTTATTCGGATCCGCTAGGTAATTCGAATTATAATCATGTATTAGCAAAGCGTCGTGCTGAGGCTGTTGCTAATCAATTAATCAAAGATGGTGTATCTAAAGATCGGATCCTTGTTGTCGCTTATGGGGTAACGAAACAAGCTGGTGTGCCGCGGACAAGTGATCGTCGTGTTGATTTGATTTATGGAGGTTGATTGTGAAAAAATATTGTAAGCATTTAAAAAGATGGGCGTACGTGTGTTTACAAACACGCTCAGGTTCATCCATGAAGCGCTCCAAATTGGCCCTCCATGGCCAATTAGGGTTTGCAAACACACGTACGCCCATCTTTTTTTATATCCGAAACAGTGTTGTGTGCGCGTGTTTACTGCTAGGATTAGCGAGTCTAGCCTATGCTGAAGCGCCGGTGATTGATGCGACACCAAGTGGTATTTATCCAGATCAGCCCACCATGCCGGTTGCTGTCCCGGTAGTCAGCCATAGTGTTGAAGCGCAGTTGAAGCAGCTCAACCAAAAAATTGCTCGCTTGCAGCAAGCTAATCAAGATTTAACTAATCTAGTGAGCATGCAACACAGAGAAATTGCTTTATTAAAAGCAAAAAAAGCGTACCCTAGCGCAAAATTGCATGCCAAGTTATCACCTGTGCCACATCATATCCCAGTTAAAAATAAAGTGGAGCAGGTAGCGCCAGCTATTCATGCGGCACCGACTGTTCATGCAGCGCCGCAACCAAAGATGGTTGTGCTTGATCAAACAAGTCAACCCACTAATCAACCTAAAAAACCAGTCACTAATCCCAAAACTGAGGATGGTTATCAGCAAGCTTATGCGCTGGTGAAGGCACAGCAATATTCGCAAGCTATTCCAAAGCTTCAGGCTTATGTTAGCGCCAACCCCACAGGTGCGCATGCAGGTGATGCCTATTATTGGCTGGGCCAACTGCAGGCTATTTCGGGTAACAATGACAAAGCCATTGAAGCTTATACCACGCTCGTGAATCATTACCCCAAAGCCGAGCATGTGCCTGATGCCATGCTGCAATTAGCAGCCTTTGCTAAAGAAAACCAGCAGTGGACGCAGGCAAAACAATGGCTTAACAAAATTATCATCGCATACCCCAATAGCGCCGCTGTACGTCTTGCCAAAGTGCGCCTGCAGCAATTGCAGGATGCAGGGCATTAAGATGAAAAAATATCAGTTAATTGATGATAAAGAGAGATATATTGCTGAGATTGATGAATTGATCTATGCCAACAGTAATGAGAAAGCTGTTTTAAAGGCAGCGCTTCAAGCTTATTTTTCTGGGAAACATTTTTCCAAAGGTTTAGATGTTGGTCCAGGCCCAGGATTAATTTCTATGCCGCTTTATGAATGCTGTGATGAATTAACCTTATTGGAGTACTTGCCTGAATATAAGACTGTTCTGCAAGAAAAATATCCGAAAGCCAATATCGTGATTGATTCGATTGAAACCGTTCGTTTTGATCAGCGATTCGATCTTATTTTATTTGCGCATGTGATTTATTTTTTTAAATTCGATCAGTGGCCTGACGTTTTTAAAAAAATGCTAAATTTGTTGACCTCTGATGGCGAGTTATTGATTGTCGTTGCTGATGTGTGTTCGATTATAAATTTATTTTCAAAGCGGTTTTCAGCTAGCATGTCGGCGAATTATATGTCATCTATTGATCAGTTAAAACAAATGTTGATGTCGTATGCACAAGTGTCACTATCTAGGCACCCAATATCAATTGTCGTTAAATCACGTGATCAACTTGTTGAGCTAGTTACCCATATGCTAGGCATTGAAGACCGAGATGCTGTGCTCAGTTGTGAAGATGAGTTACAAGAACTTGAAGCGCAAATGGTTGAGCGAGATGGCCAGATGTGCCTAGAGCTTGATAACGTGATATTTGCACTGCGGCATTGTTAAGCCATATTTGGCATCGTTGTCATCCCCGACCTGATCGGGGATCCAGGAATAAATCTTCGTTGTCATCCCCGACCTGATCGGGGATCCAGTTCAAAATTATTAATGCCTGGATTCCTTTCAGCGCTGCGCATTCCATGCTTCGCTTGAAAGCCTGCCCTCGACTCCTGTCTCGGGCGTTCAGCGGGAAAAAGCTCGCGCTTTTTCT
>PANR01000004.1 GCA_002707695.1 Legionellaceae bacterium | reverse complement strand
GAAGAGATTCGTGATATTATCTTGCGCCACCATCATGAAAAAATTGTGCCCTCAGCTGAATTATTGTTATATTTTGCTAGCCGTGCACAGCATGTGGAGCATCTCATTAAGCCAGCATTGGCTGAGCATAAGATTGTGATTTGCGATCGATTTACGGATTCAAGTTATGCATATCAGGCGGCTGGGCGAGAAATTGCAGAAGAATATTTAGTGTCATTAGAGCAATTAGTGCATAAGCATTTGCAGCCTGATGTCACAATCTTGTTTGATTTGCCGCCAGAGGTTGGTTGTTTACGTGCGAGTCAAACAGGTGAGCCGGATCGTATTGAGTCTGAACACATCGATTTTTTTAAGCGAGTGCGTGAGAATTATTTAAAGCGTGCGCGCAATTTTCCTGATCGTTTTCGCATTGTGGATGCGGAGCAGTCGGTCGAAAATGTTGAGCAGCAGCTGAAAACTATTTTGGATGAAGTGAAGTGAAGTATTGTCATCCCCGACGTGCACCCACAGGGCACTTATCGGGGATCCAGGAATGTTGATTGAAAACTGGATTCCCGCCTTCGCGGGAATGACAGCAAAGTTTGAACTGGATTCCCGCCTTCGCGGGAATGACAGCAAAGTTTGAACTGGATTCCCGCCTTCGCGGGAATGACAACAAAGTTTGAACTGGATTCCCGCCTGCGCGGGAATGACAACAATGGTATGTAGATGGCGGTGTAGTAGTGCTAAACGTAATGTGCAGAAATAGGAAATAATTCAATGATGGACTTGCATTGGCAACAAACGCTGTTTGCTCAAATCAAACAACGTTACCAGCAGCGGCAATTGCCGCATGCGCTGTTATTTGCTGGTGAACCAGGGATTGGTAAAAAAACTTTTGCGTTGCAGTTGGCGGCTTATCTATTGTGTCCAGAGCGAGGCGAGACTGCCTGCGGACACTGCCATACATGTGAGCTATTAAAAGCTAATAATCATCCCGACCTTCTGCTTGTCGAGCCTGAAGCAAACAAAATGATTAAAGTTGATGATATTCGTGCGATTCGAGATTTTTCTGTCACCAGTAGTCAGTATCAGCAAGCAAAAGTCGTTATTATTGAGTCTGCTGATTCAATGAATCGATCAGCCAGTAACGCATTATTAAAAACACTCGAAGAGCCCGCTGATGATGTTTATCTTATTTTATTGGCCGCCCAGCCCAGTTTTTTGCTGGCCACTCTTCGCAGTCGTTGCCAGCTTTATCGTATCGCAGCAACTGCTGCCCAGGTGCAAGATACAGAAGAAAAACAGGCTTTTTTTCATGATTGCTGTGAGTTTTTAAGAAAGCGTTTGTCTTTTATTGAGATGAGCGAGAAATGGCAAAAGGTTGATTTGCAAATTTTGTGGCGTTGTTGGTTGTCATGGTCTTACGATTTATTTAAGTTAAAAACAGTTGTTGATGTTGACATTGCTAATTCAGAGCAACGTATGACATTAGAAAAACTTTCAAAAGTTTGTTCAACGAAGGGCTTGCTGGGCTACATTGATCAGTTAACTGAATGCAAAAAAGTATTGAGCACGCAAGTTGCAGTGAATTCACAGCTCATGCTTGAAAGTTTATTGTCAGGCTGGCGGGGGATTCTTTAATGTTTATTGACTCACATTGTCATCTTAATTTGCTCGATTTAGATAAATGCGGCGGTAGTGTTGAGAAGGTGCTGTCTCGGGCAAAAGCTAATCAGGTGGATGAAATGCTTTGCGTATCTACTGAATTAGAGCATTTCCCTGACGTTTTAAGCTTGGCTGAAAAGCATGCTAATGTTTACGCCTCAGTTGGTGTGCATCCTAACGAAGATGAGGGTGAAGATCCATCTGTTGAAAAGTTAATTGATTTGGCCGGGTCAACACGTGTGATCGCTATTGGTGAGACAGGTTTAGATTATTTCCGTTCAGAAGGTGATTTAACTTGGCAGCAAGATCGATTTCGTCGTCATATTACTGTTGCAAAAAAGACGGGTAAACCACTAATCATTCACACGCGTGATGCACGAGAAGATACTATTAAAATTCTTCAAGAAGAAAATGCAGCTGAAATCGGCGGAGTGATGCATTGCTTTACTGAAACCTGGGAGATGGCTCAGCAAGCGATGGAGATGGGTTTTTATATTTCTTTTTCTGGCATTGTGACATTTAAGAACGCAACAGCGCTACAAGACGTCGCTCGTCGCGTGCCGAGTGATCGTTATTTGATTGAGACAGATTGTCCTTATTTGGCGCCCGCCCCGCATCGTGGAAAGCAAAATGAGCCTGCTTATGTCAGGCATGTGGCCGAGTTTTTAGCCCAATTGCGAGGCGTGGCTATTGCCGATATTGCAAAAGAGAGCACAGCTAATTTTTATCGCTGTTTTCGGCTGTGATTTTTCTTCTCTAATCGCTTGAAATAAGCTTTCAAACAAACATGCGCTAGTCAAGTTAAGGATAATGGCGTGTTTTATTGTTGTCATCGCGCACTTGCTGATGAACCCAGGGATATTAATTAAAACCTGGATTCCCGCCTTCGCGGGAATGACAGCAGGGTGTGTAGATCTTGCGCCTGAGCGGGGATGACAGCAGTAGGATCGTTATTGTCATCTTGCACCGTTGTCATCCCCGCGAAGGCGGGGATCCAGTAGGTTAGTAAAAACCCAGATAATTAGAAGAACATTGATAATCTAAGCGTTTCTCTTGATTCATTGGGCTGCTTCTTGCGCTAGATTTTCAGCCCGTTTTGCTTGCGCTAGTCTTGGTTTCCTGCAATTATATGGTTATGTTTAAACCTCTAAGCTTATACATTGGTCTGCGATATACCCGTGCTAAGCGGCGTAATCATTTTGTCTCTTTCATTGCTTTTACCTCTATGATCGGTATTGCCTTAAGTTTGATTGTTTTGATTACGGTGTTGTCGGTGTTTAATGGCTTTGATCAAAAAATTAAACAACAAATTTATGGTATGGTGCCGCATGTGACGGTGACGGGTAATGACGGGAAGTTAACTAATTGGTCAGCGCTTAAAAAAACCGTTATGCAGCAAGCAGGGGTGCTGGGTGCTGCGCCTTATGTCTCAGGTCAAGGTTTGTTGGTGCGTGATGGAGTTGTTCATCCGGTGATGGTGACCGGCATATTGCCTGACGAAGAAAATCATATCTCCAATCTATCAGCGCACATGATTCGCGGTAGCTTAAACACGCTTGAGCCTAATCAATTTAACATGGCCATTGGGCAAAATCTTGCAGACGGATTAAGTGTGATCAGCAACACGCCTGTGAATTTGTATATTCCACAAGTCAGTGTTACACCCGTAGGCATGATACCCCGTGCACGACAATTTCATGTTTCAGCAGTGTTTAATGTAGGTAATGGCTTTGGTTTTGATAGCAGCTTTGCTTTTATTAACTTACAAGATGCGCAACATTTATTTGGTTTAGGCAACAGTGTGAGTGGCTTGCAATTAAAAGTATCAAATTTATTTGCCGCTCCCGTTATTGCGCAGCAGCTTCAAAAAACGTTAGGGTACCAATATCAAGTGTCTGATTGGACGCAACAATACGGCGCATTTTATCATGCTGTTCAAATGGAAAAATCCATGATGTTTTTCATTTTAATATTACTGGTATTAATCGCAGCATTTAATTTAGTGTCTGGCCTTGTGATGGCGGTTACTGATAAAGAAAGTGATATCGCTATTCTTCGCACATTTGGTGCAACGCCCGGGATGATCATGCGTATTTTTATGGTCCAGGGCAGCGCAATAGGTGTGGTGGGAACCATTATTGGCTTGTTTTTAGGGCTGTTATTAGCCTCTCATGTAGCGCAAGTTAATGCCTTTATTCAGCAAACATTCCACGTTCAGCTGTTTACAAGTAATGTTTATTTTGTCAATTATCTTCCTTCACAAGTTGAATTTAGCGATGTCTTTAAAGTATGTGTGGTTGCATTGTTATTGAGTGTGTTTGCGACTATTTATCCTGCTTGGCGCGCATCGCGTGTGCAACCTGCGGAGGCGTTGCGCTATGAGTGATGATGTAATTTTACAATGTGAAAATTTGCAAAAATCTTATCGCGACGGAAAGCATAAAGTAACGGTGTTGCAGGGCATTAATTTTTCAGTCAAGCAGAATGAAACTATTGCCATCTTAGGAGCATCAGGCTCTGGAAAAAGCACCTTGTTACATATTTTGGCAGGTTTAGATAAGCCGACGCATGGACAAGTTTTATGGCAAGGTAAGTCGATTTCTCGTTTATCAGAAGCGAAACGTTGTAGCATGCGTAATAGTGCTTTGGGGTTTGTGTATCAGTTCCATCATTTGTTAGCAGAGTTTAATGCCCTTGAAAATGTTGCTATGCCTTTGTTGATTCGTCAGGTCGATAACCAAGCGGCAGAAAATAAAGCTAAATCTATTTTGGATAAAGTGGGTCTTTCACATCGTTTAACGCATAAAGTGAGTGAGTTATCTGGCGGTGAAAGACAGCGAGTGGCTATAGCGCGCGCGTTAGTAGGCAATCCATCATGTGTGTTGGCTGATGAACCAACAGGCAATTTGGATACGGCTGCTGCTGAAGAAGTGTTTAATGTCATGCTTACGCTACAGGCTGAGTTTCAAACCAGTTTTGTTATTGTGACGCATGATCAAGCCTTAGCAGATCGTTTACAAAAGCAACATCATTTGGTAAATGGGAAATTGACATGAAGTTTATTGCTATAATTATTTTTTGTGCCGCTGTCACAGCTTGTACATCATTAAAGACCCCACCTCCAGCTGATATCTCAATGGGCGCACCTTCATATAATGTTAATTAGCTTGGAATAAACTGTCGGGAAAAAATGGTGTCTCTTCAGGCGCCTTTTCTCTAAATGACATAAAGTTACAAGCACGTCGAAATAAGCTGGTTTCATTGCTTTCATTATCTTCCCTATTGCGCATTTCAGACCCCAATGCCATGGCCAGCGTTAAAATATTCAGTGAAAAACCTGCATAAGTAAGATAGGCAAGTGTATTAATAGAGGATTGCAGCCCTGCACCAGCGATCCAAATAGCAGATTGTATAACGATTCCCGTCCAAAATAATGATTGCATGGCAGGTGTTTTAGTATCTCGCCTGCCATTTAAGGTTGATGATAGAGCAAGACGAAGACTATCGGCCATCAATAAGCCTGTAAATACTTTCATAATTTCGTAAGCTTGTTCGGCTTCTACTTCAGTTTTAGATTCATGGAGAATGGTTAGTAAACTTAAAAACTTTTTGCCATGTTTTATTGCAATAACTTGCGCCGCGCCAGTGCCAATTAATTGCAGTATGCTGCCAACAACGGCAATTTTTAAGCTCGCATTATTTCTCAATTCAGGATTGTCCGGATATTTTTTATAGTAATAACTGCTAATAGTGCGAATGCTTTCGGACATGCCATACATAAAATAACTAATAAGCATCTTAAAGAATAAGAAAAAAGTATAAGCTGATGAAGGGACTTTCCCTTTGGTTCGAATAATGATGCTCATTGAGGTTGGTAATAAATATTCACTGGCAAAATGTAGGGTCAGATAGATCGAGTTATCCCATTGTTTTTTTCCCCAACCATTCGTTTTAAGGCCAGCAAACATGCGTTGGTATCCGGTGTAACATAGGGGGAGTAATAATATATAATTGAGTGCTGTTCTAGCTAAGTAGGAAAGAGCAGTAGCATAAATGCCTAAAGCAGCTTTAAATGTTAAGTACCAACATAGCAGGATTGTGCTTGCAGCACTTAATATATTAATTAATGCAATTTTGTTTTCGTTTTTTATCCCTTTTTGATATTGAGAGCTGCTGTTATACATGGCCGATAATAGTGGCGAAAGAAATGTGAGTAAAAAGAAGATTGAAAAATCATTCATTGCTTCACCATCAACAGCAGTTGATGCAATGCCTGCAGTGAGAGTGAGCAGGCTCATCATCATGCCCAACTTTCTCATTAAGCGTAAGCTGCTGACTTCGATTTGTTGGAGCGTTTGAACTTTGCTTTCTTGATTGCCGGCAGATACAGACATGCCTTTGCCATAAACGTTAGAGGCAACAATGCCTGTCGAATAACTTGGTGCGCTTACAATGCCGCTAATGCTGCTTAAAATCGCTGAAATAGGCCCGATTGAAGGGAGTAGATCAGGATATCGCAAGGCAGCCATAATAAAAATGCTGTTTGTCGATAAGCCACGTAAATAAGAAATCAAAATAAATGAGGGTGAGCGCGTGAGGAATTCCCATACAATCGTTGAGTATTTAACGGGTGTTGGTTGAACAGGAAATAGAGGGAGGCTTTCAAGGCCATGCTCGTCTACGCCATTTTGGTACACTTTCTCGCTCCTGTTATTATTATGGAATTTGAGCGCTTGTTGGCAAACGTTCGGTACCTGTCAGTCGATCAAGTCCATATATTATCGTTTAATGTATTCATTCATCATCAGCGTCTCATAGGATCACTGTGCGGCTGTGATAGTACGACGAAATTGGTCAATATTCAAGTGCTTGACAGTTTATTTAGGTTTGTTACGATGACGGCGAGTTTTCTGACGAAATGCCCATTTTTTTGTGATAATCCAACGCCATAGTAAATTTACCCCAAAATAGCCAGTTACCGCCGCGATAGTGCCACATGTTAAACAGCCTAAAATCAATGGCTTCCATACATATTGAAAATTTTCTAGTAGCTTGTGATGTTGTTCGTAAGGGATCGGGGTTGTATCAAAAACAAAGCCGCCAATTTTGTAAGCGAAATAAAACATTGGGCCCATCGTCAGCGGATTACTAATCCAAACGGTCACAGCGGAGATAAGCACATTAGCACGCCAGACAATGGCAATCGCAGCCGCTAATACCATTTGTAGCGGCATAGGCATAAACATGCAAAAGAAGCCGATGGAGACGGCTTTGGCAACGGAATGGCGGTGCAGGTGCCAAAGATCAGCGGCATGGAGGTACTTGCCAAAAATACGAAGATACTTGTTTTTTTTGATTTTGTCCGCGTGCGGGAGAAAACGCTGTAAAAACTTTCTGGGCATCATATGTGTCGGCCATCCTGGCTGTTGTCCTGTATGAAATAGATTAGCAAAAAAATAAGCGAAAATAAAATATGAAAATGTTCACAATAGGGTTTTTAATAGGGGTGGGTGCAGCTGGATTGATGCTGTCGCCTATCAGCCCTTATTTAGGGTTGGGGATGATGCTGGTTAGCCTCATTCTCTACAGGCGATGGCCGTGGCACGGCTTGATATTTGTCGTGGGTGCGTTTGCTGGCTTTGTTTGGATGGCTTGGCATGTGGATGTGCAGCTAAAAAAGCAATTATCGCCAGCAGTGTTTCAGCGGCCTGTGCTTGTGACAGGCACGGTTGCCTCATTGCCACAATTTAAGTGGGACTCAGTGAGTTTTCAGCTAAAAACGCATGAGATTGACAGGCAGCCCAAAAATCGATTAATCAGGCTCCGTTGGCAGAAGAGGGGCGCTTTTCATCCCTTCGTTCAACTTGGCGATACATGGCAGTTTGCAGTTAAGCTAAAACCTGCCAATCAACATAAAAACTATAACGATTTTAATTATGCTAGATGGCTGTTTCTACACCATATTGTTGCAACCGGTATTGTCGTGACAAACAGTAAAAATCAATTATTGCACCGTAATCCATGGTATCACCCCATTGATCAAGTGCGACATTATCTGTTTGTGCATATCCATCAAAGTTTGGCTGGTGAGCCGCTCGTGGATTTGTTAGTCGCGTTGACCATCGGCGATCGCAGTGAAATGACTAATGCGCAATGGCAGGTGTTGCAGCGCACAGGTACGGCGCACTTAATGGCTATTGCTGGTTTGCATATAGGTTTGGTTGCAGGTGTTATATTTTTTATCGTGAATTTATGTTGGCGTTTGTCAACACGGTTGATGTTAATGGTGCCCGCCGTCACAGCAGCAGGCGTGGCTGCTTGGGTCTCAGCATTTATTTATAGCGCTTTAGCAGGGTTTTCATTGCCGACACAACGCGCGATGATTATGCTCACGTGCTTTAGTGTGGCGTTGCTTTGTCGCCGCGCGTTGGCACCTTGGCAAGCCTATTTTACCGCTTTATTGCTTGTGTTATGGTTTGAGCCTTTTCAGGTGTTAACCGTTTCTTTTTGGATGTCATTTATTGTGGTGGGTCTCATTGTTTATTGGTTGAGCGGAAAAAAGAAAAAACATTATGTTATGGATTTAATACGTTTACAATTTGTCGTAGCTTTAGCGGTGACTCCGTTGACACTTTATTTTTTTCATCAAGCTGCGTGGCTTTCACCGTTGTTAAATGCTGTCGCTATTCCCTGGGTCGGGTTTATTGTTATTCCGTTTAGTTTGCTAGCGTGTTTGTGTGTGACATGGTTGCCGAGTTTTTCACATGTTTTGTGGTGGTTTGCACTCAAAAATTTACAGATAGTTTGGCACTTTCTTAGTTTTTTTGCCGGCTTGCATTGGAGCGTCTGGCAACATCAAATTAGTGTCTGGCAATTTATAGGCTTACTAGGCGTGGTTATTCTGCTGTTATCACCGTTTTTGTCATAGTGTGTTGGGGCCGTTTCTGGCTTCGCACGCTGCCTGAAATAGGGTATGATTGAGGTTTAGGCAGCTAAAAAAGGTAAAAAATTGACCAGAAAAACAACCGCCAAAAGTGATGCAAAATTGTACATCCGATTGCTCGGTTATATCCGTCCATTTTGGTGGTTATTGCTCATCTCATTTGCCGCCGACGCGGCGTATTCCGCCATAGACTCCGGGTTTGTTTATTCACTCAAGCCCATTCTCGATCAGGCATTTACCAACCGAAACACAACATTTATTGAGTGGCTGCCGGTGTTAATTTTGCTCGCATTCATTTTACGTGCGCTAATGAATATCATTGGTAGTTATACCATTAGTTATGCATCTTGTGCCGTGATTAAAGTTTTTCGTCGTCAATTGTTTGCTCGTTTAATGAATTTACCCGCAACTTATTATGACCAGCATTCTAACGGCAGGTTGTTATCAACGATTATTTATAATGTCGGCCAGGTTTCAAACGCCAGTGCAAATGCATTAACAACAATGGCGCAATCATCATTTTTAGCAGTGGGTTTGCTCGTGGTTATGTTTACCGTGAGTTGGAAGTTGAGCATTATTTATTTTGTTATTGCTCCTTTTGTTATGTTAGCTATGCGATACAGCAGCAAGCGTATGCGGCGACTAAGTCATAGCACCCAGCGTGCCACGGCAGGCGTTACCAGCATCGCTGAAGAAGCGATATTGGGCTATAAAGTGGTGAGAGCGTTTGGTGGCGAACCGTATGAAACGAAAAAATTTGCCAAAGTGACTCAAAAGAACTTTAGTCAAGACGTTAAAATTTCTTTAACTCGCAGTGTTTCTGTGTCTGTTATTCAATTTGTCTCTGCTATTGCCTTGGCGGTTATTGTTTATTTAGCGCTATCAAAGCATGTAAGTTTATCAGCGGGTAGTTTTGCTGCCATGGTCGGCGCTATGCTAGGTATTTTGAAGCCCCTTAAAAACATGACGAAAGTTAACTCTAGCATTCAGCGTGGATTAGCGGGTGCTGAAAGTATTTTTGAAATGATAGATGAGCCAACAGAAAAAGATGAAGGGCAAAAATCGTTAACACGAGCAAAAGGTAAAATCGAATACTGCAACACCTCATTTATTTATAATCGCACACACAAAAAAGTATTAGATGAAATTAGTTTTACTGTTGAGCCAGGCCAAATGGTCGCTTTGGTGGGACGTTCAGGTGCGGGTAAAACAACGTTAGTTAATCTATTGCCGCGATTTTATGATGAATATACGGGCGAGATATTATTAGACGGTCATAATATCAAAGATTATCAATTAACGGATTTGAGGCAGCAATTTTCATTAGTGTCACAAGATGTCGTTTTATTCAATGATACCGTGCATCACAACATTGCTTATGGTGTGTTTGATCAAGCCTCTGAAGAAGATATTATTGCCGCTGCAAAAGCAGCCAATGCTTGGGAGTTTATTAGTAAATTGCCTGAAGGGTTGCAAACAGAGATAGGTGATAACGGTGTGTTATTATCAGGCGGCCAACGTCAACGCATTGCTATTGCACGTGCAATTTTAAAACATTCGCCGATATTAATTTTAGATGAGGCTACCGCGGCACTTGACACTGAATCTGAGCGTTTAATCCAACAAGCACTTGATAACTTAATGTCGCAGTCAACCAGCTTGGTGATAGCACACAGGCTGTCAACGATCGAGAGAGCCGATAAAATTATTGTGCTCGATCATGGTAAAATTGTTGAATCAGGCACTCATAAAGAATTGTTAGCGCTTAACAACCACTATGCGCATTTATACCGTTTACAATTCAATGACGGCAAGCCTGGCGAGCAGAGCCATGTGCCATAGGCTGCTTCGTGCGTGGTATCAAGATAAGCCGAGCTTGTTGACTCGATTGCTTTATCCGTTTTCGTTAGTCTTTCATCTTATTGTAGACATTCGTCGCTTGTTTTATCGCTGGCATCTCTTGTCTCGTTGTTCCTTTGATGTGCCAGTTGTCGTTGTGGGCAATATTACCGTGGGGGGTACAGGTAAAACACCTATGGTGGTTTATTTGGTTGAGTTATTGAAACGACATGGTTATCGCCCAGGTGTTGTTAGTCGAGGTTATGGCGGTCATGCCAATAAACCAACTGTTGTTGACGCGCAAAGTGAGGCAAAGTTAGTGGGTGATGAGGCATTGTTAATTGCCAAGAATACGTCAGTGCCAGTTGTTGTTGCACGTAAACGCTGTGCCGCTGTAAAAAAAATATTAGCCACTACAGACTGCAATGTTGTGATTAGCGATGATGGTTTGCAGCATTATGCCATGCAGCGTGACATGGAAATTGCGATGATTGATGGTAAACGACGCTTAGGCAATATGTATCTGTTGCCAGCAGGGCCTCTACGTGAACCGGTTGATCGTTTGCGAGCTGTTGATGCCATTGTAGTGACAGAAGGTGAGGCGGTTAATGACGAATACGCTATGCAGTTAACTCCATCAGGACGCTTGATTTCAGTGAATGACCCAGCTCAAACTTGCATGATTTCAGCACTACAAAATCAGTCTGTGCACGCGGTGGCGGGCATTGCACACCCAGATCGATTTTTTGCAACGTTGTCAGCTTTAGGCATCGAGTTTGATAAACAGGTATATCCTGACCATCATCTCTACCAAGCAAATGATTTCCATTTTGCTGGCGACAACGCCATTGTGATGACTGAAAAAGATGCGGTAAAATGTCGCTCATTAGCGCTAAAAAATGCATGGTATTTGCCTGTAACAGCCAAATTGCCCTCGACTTTTGATGAGGTTGTGTTAAAAAGATTAGATGAAGTTATTCAGAGAAAAGGGAGATAGTTCATGAAAAAAATTCTGGCTAGTCTGTTAATGTTATGTCTTGCAACGACAGCTTGTGGGATAAGCAAACCATCAACCCAATATCTCAAACCTGGAGATCAAGCTTACACGTTACGTCTGCCAAGCAATCCTTCAACCGGATATAGTTGGTTTTTGGTTGGCTATGATCATGATTTATTGACGCTGAAATCTCACCAATATATTAAGGCGCAGGGCAAGGTAGTTGGCGCGCCTGGTATTTCTGTCTGGCAATTTACCGTGGCGAAAGCTGCATACCAAGCACCTAGACTAGGGCATGTCACTTTGGTGTATGCGCGCCCTTGGGAACTGCCTCAAGCACAACCACAGACTTTTTATTTTGTGACACAACAACAAGGATAATTCATGGAAAAAATTTGGTTAAAGTCATATGAAAAAGGCGTGCCGTCTGAGATTGAACTCGATGACTATCCTTCAATCGTTGAATTTTTAGAAGAAAGCGTATCGAAATATTTTAAGCGTCCTGCGTTTAAAAATTTTGACAAAGTGATGTCTTACGCCGAACTAGACCGATATTCGCAAGAATATGCAGGGTATTTGCAAAACCATTTAAAGCTAAAAAAGGGCGATCGTATTGCCATTATGATGCCTAATTTATTGCAATATCCTGTCGCCATGTTTGGTGCGCTCCGAGCTGGGTTGGTGGTTGTGAATGTCAATCCGCTATATACGCCGCGTGAAATCATTCATCAAATGAATGATGCACAGTGTGAAACGATTATTGTTTTGGCGAACTTTGCTCACGTGCTCGAAGAAGCACTGCCAAAAACCCAAATCAAAAATATTGTGGTGACTGAGATTGGTGACTTATTACCAATTCATAAACGACATATTATTAACTTTGTGGTTCGTCACATCAAGCGGATGGTGCCCAGTTATAACTTGCCAACAGCGGTAACATTTCGTGAAACGCTAAAATTAGGCGCTAAATCGCCTTATCATCGTGTCAAGCTTAACCATGATGATATCGCATTTTTGCAGTACACGGGTGGAACGACAGGTGTTGCAAAGGGTGCTGTGTTAACGCATGGCAATATGTTGGCTAATGCTAAGCAAGTTGTTGTTTGGATAGAGCGTCTAACTAAGAATGAACCACAAATCATGGTTACGCCGTTGCCGCTTTATCATATTTTTTCACTACTGGCTAACTTGCTTGTTTTTATGCGTATGGGTTCATTAAACTTACTCATTACGAATCCACGTGATATTGGTGGCTTTATAAAGATATTAAAGCAATCTAATTTTACTGCGATGACAGGTGTTAACACCTTGTTTAATGCATTGATGCATCACAAACATTTTAAAGATATTGATTTTTCGCAAGTTAAACTTTGTTTGGGTGGCGGCATGGCCGTTCAGAAAGCGGTTGCTGAAAAATGGTTAGAAATCACGGGTAAACCATTAACAGAAGGTTATGGTTTAACAGAAGCCTCCCCCGTTGTTTGTGCGACACCTATGCATATAAAAGAATTTACGGGCAGCATTGGGTTGCCATTACCATCAACTGACATCAAGGTAATTGATGATGAGGGCAATGAGTTACCGGTTGGTGAGCCTGGAGAGCTTTGCGTAAAAGGCCCGCAGGTTATGAAAGAATATTGGAATATGCCTGAGGAGACGGCCAAAGTACTCTCTGATGATGGTTGGTTAAAGACAGGTGATGTGGCTAAGATTGATGAAAAAGGCTTTGTGTACATTGTTGATCGCAAAAAAGATATGATTGTTGTTTCAGGGTTTAATGTTTACCCGAATGAAGTGGAAGATGTGCTTGCGCATCATCCGGGCATTAAAGAAGTGGCTGTCATTGGTGTAGAAGATGGTCGATCAACAGAAGCAGTGAAGGCATTTATCGTAAAAAATGATCCTATGCTGGATGAGCGCGCCGTTCGTCATTACGCTAGTGAATCGCTAACAGCTTACAAGCGCCCAAAACTTATTGAGTTTGTTGACGAGCTGCCCAAAAGCAATGTGGGGAAAATCCTTCGCCGTGAGTTGCGTGAAGAAGCGAAGAAAAAGCAGTAAAGGCTTAAGAGTTGCTTGCAGCGGCTCCAGCTTCAACTTCAACTTCAGCCGAGGCTGCTGCTTCATCAGCAGGCGCTGCAAACGTTGCGCTACTGCCGTTAGCAAATGCACCTTTTGCTAACGGGGGCTTTTTTTCATTAGCTTCAGCGTCAGCCAGCTTTGCTTTTGCTGAATCGCGGGTTTGTTTCAGTTCTGCTATTTCCCGTTGAAGTTCGATTATTTTTGCTTCCCGCTCGCTTATGGCATCGTCTGCATCAGCGATGGTGGTTTTTAGAAGAGCTATTTCTCGTTCTTTGCCAAAAGCCATGTTTGTCAATAGGCTGTGAAGCACATCTCCCTGATAGCCATCACCGATCATTTGATCATCAGGTACAAACGCGATGCCGGCTCGCTGATCTCTATGTTTTTTTGCAGCATGAACAGAAGCAAGTGTAAAGAATGATGAAATTGATAGATGCTCAATAAAGGCAGCCTCCCATCCTTGCATCATTCCACCTTTCGTGCTTTCTTTGATTGCATCTAGAAAATCACCAAGTCCAATGAGGGCTAGATCACCAAACATAATATCTGGATAATGTTCAGCAATATATTCTAGTTTTTTGACAGGCGTTAACGCTCGAAAATCTTCATTAAGGTGTGCATCAACAAATAAAAATCTTAAGTTGTCGCGGCGAGAATTAGTGACTATCGCTTTTATCCGATCAAACTCAGCGTCATCATCTGGATTCCAATGTCCGCCTGCAGCGGGAAGATGCAGCTGTTTATTTCCCTGCTCATTTGTTGTAAGAAAAAGGGCGCCTTTAGCAGGATGGTTTTCATAACTGGTGTTTGCTGCTGTTAATTGATCTAGTATTTTTTCATCGTAAAGCGTTTCAGGGCAATGAACCGTCAGGCGTGCCAATTCAAATGTATGGGGTTTAATGAGCTGATCAAAAAAACCAAGTTTGACGCCTTCAGGGATGACAAGCGTTCTTATTGCTGAGTATGCAAATGCGAGTACACCTAAGCTTTTAATGCTTGGTGATAGGGTGAGTGAGGTGAAGTTTGTCCTAACAAATGCTTGGGCCCCGATAGCTTCGAGTGCAGAAAAATGTAAATCACCGCTGAGGCTTGAGCAGTTACGCAAGGCGAATCTTGCTATCTTGGTTAGTGAACCTAGGGGTGCTAGGGTATGAAGATTGACGCAGCCATCAAATGCTGATGCGGGTAGTTCTGTGAGTTTAACCCCCGTCGTCAAAACGCGTAGATTAGCACAGCCCAAAAATGCACCATAATCAGGTAGAAGGCTCTTCTTTTTCAGCATGTATAATGCTTGAGCTGATTGGCTGAGTTGCTCTAGTAAGTCTTTGTGCTGTCGTTTTTCGTGGGGTGTTAAGCTTGGTTTGGGTGCATTGCTTCTTTCGCGCAGTTGCTTTACTTTGTCTTCTAAAACAGCACGAAATTCTCTCGGCAATAGATCTGCATTTGCATTAAAATAGCGTTCATCAGGCTGATAGCCGTCTGCTGGTAGTTGGGCAACGATAGGCTTTAGCTCTTCTACATCAGCGTCATTAAGCTCGCTGAGAAGCTCCATGACAAATTGCCCGCCCAGGTCGTCAAAATTGTGAATTTCTAGCAGAAGTGCATAGGTCTTGCTCTGAGGATCTTGCTCAAAATCTAAGTGTCTGGATGCTGGCATGATGGTTCCCGTTATTTTTTATTATTTTTACTGTAAGTGATATCCTACACCAGGAGTGTTTCTAAGTCAACAAATGGTCTTTTAATGCTGTCGCCCCCGATTCAATCGGGGGCGACAGCAGAAAAGCATGGTGGCCCATATGCATTGCAGCTTAATATGGGCATTATAAATCAAGTGCTTACAGATTTTCTGCAGCGTCTGACGATTTCGCCAGTCTTGTTTTCGACGATTTCGCCGACTGCATTATTAAAGTCATATTCAAGCATGCTAAATAAGCATGCGGTTAAGCGGTTGAGATTATTACCCGATCGGGTAGCGAGATTTTCTCCCTCGTGGGAGACTTTGAGCGTGTAGGTGCGTTCATCCATAACTGTGTCCTCTTCCATCATTGTAGTATTTGATCTAGTATGAGCGTTGTATATTTTATGCTCAATGTTAAATGTAGCCTATCGTCAGCGTTTTGCAAATAGAAAAGCAAAGAAAAGTTGATTTTTAAAAATGTATAAAAATCAGTTAATTATAGATTATGTTTAATCTAAAGTTTAGAAATTGATTTTTAATAAATTTCAGCTTAATAATACGTCAAGCTTTGTGCTAACATGGAATAAATCAAGGAGGATAGCTGATGCCCCATAAGATATTGATTGTCGATGATGAGCCGTTGAGCATTGAGGCGTTGCGCCATTACTTAACTGAGGCAGGTTATGAAGTCGATGAGGCGGAAAATGGTGTGGTCGCCTATGCCATGCTTTCGCAAGACCCCAATCGTTACTCGGCCGTGGTGTTAGACTGGATGATGCCCGAGTTGAGCGGCATTGAGCTTGTCGAGCAGTTGCAACGATCTGAAGTGTTAAATCATATTCCTGTGGTGATGTTAACAGGAGTGGATGAGCGGGATCAGATTATTGAGGCAGTGCAGGCCGGCGTATTTGATTATTTGATCAAGCCGGTTGAGAAGGATCTTTTAGTGCCGATGGTCGGGCAGGCCGTCGCGCAGGTATCATAGATCTAGATCGGAGAATAACAAG
>PANR01000003.1 GCA_002707695.1 Legionellaceae bacterium | reverse complement strand
TTAACATGGTTTGATGGGCGAGCCACTGTTGCCACGCTTCTTTTGAGATATGGTTTAGTATTTTCTGGCCAAGCTCGCCTGGATAAGGCGCAAAATCCAAGGCTTCGGCATCTTTTTTAAGTTTTTCGCAATATACAGTGTTTGTCATTGGTTTTATCCTGGATTCCCGCTTCCCTGCTACGCAGAGGCCTTGCAGTGCAAGTCGTGGAATGACGCTAACAATTTTTTTATTGGTTGTGGCAAACCGATTGTCGGCTGCTGGTTTGTGTTATACCAAATTATTTGTCCATCTTCCATCATCTCGGGTGAGAGCGTTTTGACGTTGAGCAATACCGGCGTGATGTCCAAATGAAAATGACTAAACGTGTGGCGAAAGCTCGGTAGCTGCAAAGGCTTGCCAGTGGTGCAAGCGTATTTTTCTTTAGCAATGGTTTTTATGCCTTCAACTGATTGGCATTCAGGCAAGCTCCATAATCCGCCCCAAATGCCAATATTCGGGCGTTTTTCCAGCAGCACCTCGTTATTATGTTGTAGCAACATCATAAACACTTGGCGTTCAGGTAGTGCTTTTTTAGGTTTTTTATGCGGCAATTCCTGTTGTCGATTCTGTTGAAAGGCAACACAAGTTTGGTGTAGTGGGCATAAATGACATTTAGGTTTGCTGCGTGTACAAACCGTCGCGCCTAAATCCATCATCACTTGCGTATAGTCAGCAACACGTTTTTCAGGCGTGAGGTTTTCGGCGATGCTCCATAATTGTTTTGCTACGCGGTTATCGCCCGACCAGCCTTCAACAGCAAAATGACGCGTTAACACGCGTTTGACATTACCATCTAAAATAGCCGCTTTTTTATGATAGGCCAGTGCTAAAATTGCCCCTGCCGTTGAACGCCCGATGCCAGATAGCGTTTGCAAATCATCTAAATTATCAGGCAATTCACCAGAAAATTCATCAACAATTTTATTGGCTGCGCGATGTAGGTTGCGCGCGCGTGAGTAATAACCAAGGCCTGTCCATATATGCAACACTTCATCAATGTGAGCATTGGCTAGTGCGTTGACGTCGGGGAAATGCTGCATAAATTTTTTAAAATAAGGAATGACAGTCGTCACTTGTGTTTGTTGTAACATGATTTCTGAAATCCAAACACGATAGGCGGTTTTGTTTTGTTGCCAAGGCAGATTTTTTCGACCGTATTGGTCGTACCAATGAAGTACTTGTGATTGAAACGTTTTCATTGTTTATTTTAGGAGTTTTATAAATTCTTTGGCGCGCTGTTGATAAGTAAATTGATTAATAATTTTTTCATAGCCTTTTTTAGCAATTTTCTCACGTGCCTCATCATGTTTGAGATAAAAATTAATTTTATCAATTAATTCTTCAATACTTTTGAATGTTTCTATTTCTTCACCAACCACAAAAAGTTCTTCAATTTCTTGGTAATGATCGGCAATTAAAAAACACTGTGAAGCGAGCGCCTCAAATACGCGTGAATTAATGCCTGTGTCGAGATTATGCCATGAGCCTTGGTTGATGCTTAATACAATTTTAGCGCGATGCATAACATTATACAGCTCATCGCCCCACAGGTTGTGCGTGGTTATTTTACGTCTGAGCGGCTCGCTGAGAAATTTCATATAGTTGTCCCAAGGCTTGCCGTAAATTTTTATATCAAAATCTTTTAGATATTCAAAGTGCATCATTCTTCGAATGTCAGGAAAGCCTATAAAGAATAAATCAAACTCTTTTTTTTCAGTTTTTTTGGCAATGGGATCATAACCAAAAGGGAAAAAGTGAACATTTTTTTCAGGATACAGTCCTTGAAAGTAATGCGCCATGCGTTTTGCAAAGGTGATAACGGTATCTGCTTGTTCGACGTCACGCTTAATAAATTGATAAAACTTCGGGAGTTTTCGTGTAAAATTAGCGCTATCTGAATCTAATAAGACAATCTCAAACTGGTATTTTTGTTGCAGTGATTTTAGCAGTCCGTGTTCGATATATGAAAAAACAAAGCCCATTATTAATATCGTTGTAGGTCGATGTTGTTGAATAAGTTTCTCAATAAAACGATCTTCAATTTTTGGATAACGAAAATACTCATGTTTTTTGGGCCGATTGATGATGTGTTTGTGTGCAAAGCGCTTCAGTTTGTAGAAGCGACGCTTTTTTATGTCATTCAAGTCAACGTAGATAACATTTGCGTGATTTTCTTCAAATGCCTTCATGTATTGGCTGCCGAGCGGAACACCTCTGGAAATAGCGTCTAACATGAGTATTTTTTTAGACATTTTTAAAAATCCTTGTTTGGCATAGTGCATAGCATTTTAGTTTGATTTAACTTGCGTTACAATGCCGCCCTATGATGAAGGTTATTTCACTAAACATCAATGGTATCCGTGCAGGAGCTCGCAAGGGCTTTTTTGAGTGGTTGGCAAAGCAGGGCGCGGATGTTGTATGTTTGCAAGAAACAAAAGCAAAAGAAGAGCAGTTGATTGATCCTATTTTCAAGCCCGAGGGTTATCACGCTTTTTTTCATGATGCACAAAAACCAGGCTATAGCGGCACCGCAATTTATACGCGCCATCAGCCAGATAAGGTGCATTATGGCTTGGGTTGGCCTGTAGCTGATGATGAGGGCCGTTACGTTCAGATTGATTTTGGCAAGCTGAGTATAGGGTCGCTTTATATGCCATCTGGCTCAAGTGGCGAGGCGAGGCAAGCGCTAAAATTTGAATTTTTAGATCATTATGAACGGCATTTGCTCTCACAAAAGCGTAAGCGTCGTGAGCACATCATTTGTGGCGATTGGAATATTGTTCACAAAGAAATCGACATTAAAAATTTCAAATCCAACCAAAAAAATTCAGGCTGCCTGCCTGAGGAACGAGCCTGGCTAGATAACCTATTGACAACACACGGTTTTGTCGATGCATTTAGGGTTGTCGATGAGCGTCCTCATCAATACACCTGGTGGTCTAATCGGGGTCGGGCTTATGAAAATAATGTTGGGTGGCGGATTGATTATCAAATTGTGACCCCAGGCCTGGCTGATAAAATTAAAAAAGTCAGTATATTCAAAGAGATAAAATTTTCCGATCACGCGCCCTTGATCATCGACTATCAGATTTAAGATTCTCTTAAGGTTTCCTTAAGCTAATTTTGGGAGAATATCATCAAGATTAGCGAGGACAATATGAGCAATAACAATAATCACCACCCGCAAAGTGATCGTGCAACAGGCAAGGTGGAGGATTTATACCAACTAATCGAAAAAATGATTAGAAATCCGGAGGGAGAGGCGGTATATTTTGGGTCTGCGAAAGGCTCGAAAGTGAAGATGGATCGAAAGCATGGCTTTAATCGATATGTTTAAGCGGTTAACAGGCGGGAAGCCAAAGCAACCGTCGTCGCCAAAAACAGAGAAAATGGATAGTCGCGGTGGAGTTGGATCAGGTCTGGTAGACGACCCCGATCTGATTGCCACGGCAGTGGCTGACACAGTTAAACACGCTGCGGTTAGCCAAGGTAAAAGACACAATGACGTTGATGTTAAGTTTACGATTCAAGGTCAAGAGTACGAAGTGAATGTAAAGAATATTTTTGATCCGGACGGCAAGGTGAGTGCGGATATCAAAACAGAAGATGAGGGTAAGTAAATGTTAGCTGCTAGTAAAATGGGGCCAGTTGAAAAAAAGATTTTCGCGGGTATTGAGCGCGGTGTTAATGCTGCCCGTCGTGGTTTTTCAGCTGGACTAAATGATGTTGCACCAGCGTTGCCACGTGCACAAATGAGCATTTCAATTAACGGTGTTCCTGTTAATCAACAGCCACAACACGCCACGGTGTTTGGTGCAAGCACGACGTTTGGTCATGCGCCACAACAACAACCCAATCGTGGTCCAGCACCAAGCGATACACCAAAGCCTGGTAAGTAGTCATTTTTTAATAATTAAAAAAACCCTGCGATTGCAGGGTTTTTTATGTCTGTTACTTTTATGGGTAGAGGTTTGATCTGATTTTCAGACAAACCCTTGTTGGCCAGGGATGGCCAACTTGGAGCGCCCCATGGATGGGTTTAAGCGTGTTTGGAAGAAAACAGATCGAACCTCGCCTGCTATTAAGCACACAACACCGCTTTTTGCTTCTCAAGCAATTCTGCAATGCCAGCTTGTGCCAGTTGAACCATTTGCTGCTGTTGATCAAAGTTAAAGGCGCGATCTTCGGCAGTGCCCTGCATTTCAATAAAGCCATTGTCATCGTTCATCACAATGTTCATGTCCGTTGCTGCATTGGAATCTTCTGCATAATCTAAATCTAACACAGCCTCACCTTTGTAAATGCCAACAGAGACTGCAGCGATTAAATGCTGTAAAGGATCGCTATTAATCAGCTTGTTGCGTTGCATGTGTTGCAATGCTAATACCAATGCAATGCAGCCGCCAGTGATAGATGCCGTACGTGTGCCACCATCGGCTTGAATCACGTCGCAATCGATATAAATAGTGCGTTCGCCTAATTTTTTTAAATTTACCGCGGCACGTAGTGAGCGGCCAATAAGGCGTTGGATTTCTTGCGTGCGACCACTTTGTTTGCCGCGAGCAGCTTCGCGGTCAACACGATCATGCGTGGCGCGAGGGAGCATGCCGTATTCAGCAGTGACCCAGCCTTGACCAGAATTTTTCAAAAAGCGTGGGACAGATTCAACCACACTAGCGTTGCATAAGACATGCGTATCGCCATACTCAATCATGACAGAGCCTTCAGCATACTTGCTAAAGCCTGGTGTGATGCGGATAGTTCGTAGCTCATTGTTTTTTCTATTGCTTGGTCGCATGGATAATCCTCATTAGACAGTTGGAACAATCGCCGCTAGTATAGTGACTTCTCGAGCAGAGTAAAAGGAAAAGCCATGATAAATAGCATGACAGCATTTAGTCGCCAACAACATCAAGATGAACATTGCCAGCTGCAATGGGAGATTCGTTCAGTGAATCATCGCTATCTCGATATGTCATTTCGGTTACCTGATGCGCTGCGAGATATTGAGCCAAAGCTGCGCGAGCTCGCGCAACAATATTTGCATCGCGGAAAAGTAGAGTGTGGATTGCGTTATCAGCCAGGCAATAAGGCTGCTATGGAAGTGATGGTTAATGAAAATTTTGTCAATCAGCTGAAAGAAGCAGAGCACTCAATTACAAAGCAGTTAGGCAACGTTGAGCCCGGCAGTAGCGTTGATTGGTTGAGGTGGCCTGGCGTGCTACAAACAACAGAAGGCGATTTGTCTCACGCGAAGCAACAAAGCTTGTTGTTGTTTGAAAACGCATTAAAAGATTTTGTGAAGACTCGAGAGCGTGAAGGCCAAAAGCTTGTTGAGACTTTGGCATCCCGTCTAAAAAAAATTAGCGAGCAGGTGTTGTTGGTTGAAGAGGCATTGCCTGATATTTTGACCGCACAAAAAGACAAATTGTATCAGCGTTTCGAAGAAGCCAAGGTGAGCATTGACGAAGAACGTTTGGCGCAAGAAATGGTGCTCTATGCTCAAAAAATTGATGTGGCCGAAGAGCTAGATCGTTTAAAAACACATGTGAGCGAAACAGAACGTGTGTTAAGAGAGGGCGGCGCTATTGGTCGTCGTTTAGATTTTTTATTACAAGAGTTTAACCGCGAAGCAAACACGCTAGGATCAAAATCAGTGAGTACTGTTACTTCTCATGTGAGCATAGAGTTAAAAGTGTTGATTGAACAGATGCGTGAGCAGTCTCAAAATATAGAATAATCGGCGTAAACCTTAAGCGCTAACGCCAAATGTTACATCTTAGAATAATCAGGATGGCTGTGTTGAGCGTTTCTCGCTTTGCTCACATCGCCAGGATGTTTTAGCGCTTCATTTACCGTTTGTGATTTACTCACACTTTTCTTAGGTACGTTATTGTAAGCGTTAGCAGCGTTTTGAGGGGCAGGTGGATTGCTGGCATTGTTAGGCGCACTGTTGCTTGCACTGTTTGCGCTGCTGCTGTCATTGTTATTATTATTTGCCTGGCCATTATCGGACTGGCTGCCCATGTCAGCGGCTTGATACAAGTTATCGCCAAACGCTTTTTGCGCTAACATGTTTTGCTGAATTAACATTACCGACAATGAGTTGTTAATCATAGAGAGATATTTGTTTTCTTGCGCAATACCAACGGCTAACGCAGGCATATAGTTAGCAATAGTGACTAACTGACCTACCACAGGAATCTTGTTCACTGCTTTCCAAAAACCAGGGTTGCTCGAGTCACCTGTCATAATTTGATTGTATTCAGCGAGTTCGCTAGGCTGACCATCATTGGCTTGACGGATGGCATAAGCATAAGACAAGTTGTGCTGAGCAAGCGATTGAATGGCTTGCGAGGTTTTGTAAAATGCTTCATATGAAATGACATCAGGGTTGCCCTGGTTCCAGTCTTTGCTTGGAGATTTTGCTGCGAGGTAAGCGCCTGCGGCAGTATGTAAAAATTGTTGTGCTGCTTCAGCTTGTTCTCTCGATTGATATTGAGCGTTATCTAAAAAGTTGTTAGCTGATCCGGCAGAAAAACACGTTTTTTTGCCAAAGAACCCGTTTGATTTAGAACAATATTCATTATTTTGTGTCATGGTTGCTTGCGCAGAGACAGGGTTGCTTGCCATCATATTATTAATGCTGTCAAATTGACTGGCGATGTCTTGACTATTTTTTTCAGTAAGCAATTGAAGTTGCGCGAGTTCAACAAAGCGGCTTTGTGTTTCGATAGATTCTTTTTGAGCGCGAGTATCGAAGGTATATTGAATGGTATGTGCAAACTGTTCCATTGGGTAAACAATAACATTACCTACACCTTGTTCGACAGCTCTCACAATTGTACCCACGCTCAAGCCATTGTTTGCTTGCGCAGGCGGTGTTGGTGTATCGGCTAATGCTAGCGCCGGTATTGTTAGCGCGCCTACTACTAATAATGTTTTAAATTGTTTTTTCATCGCTTATTAACCTCAAGGTTATAGTTTGTAGTTCCAATTTGTTGGTTGCTGGCTGTCATTGACATTCAATGGCAAATTACTGGGGCGCGGTGTTGCTTGATTATTTTGTGTTGGCGTTGATGGCTCACTGTGTTTAACTGGCGGTGCTTGGTAGGCAGAAGGCGCTGATGAGCCATAAGGCCAAGCTTTCTTATTATTATCTTGAGTGCTTACCCCATTTTTTTTCAAAAAGTTTTGTAAGTCATGAATGCTTTGCGTGGCTGCATTGGTATAGGCTTGCTGTTCAGCCTGCATGCTAGCTGCTTGATCGGCTGCAAATTGAGATGGATTAAAGCCATCAGCGCGAGCTAACGAGCCGGCTGCAATAGCCGCCATGCTGAAAACCAATATTAATGAGTGTTTACTCTTCATTATCTTCACCTTCGAGTACCTTGCCTAACATCTTGACGCGCTCGGGCGAGAATACTCGGCTGAGTAATCTCAAACGCTCAAATGCGATGTTTCGACGTAAGAAAAATTCGATATCGGCATGCTTGGAGCTATTTGATTCCGAATACATTAAAACCTTTGAGGCCGACCCTGGGTGTGTAGTATCAATGGCTTGCAACAGACGCAATAGGCGGCCCATATAGATATTGGCGCCTAGCTTGATATAGTGCTCTTCAAGCTTCACCTCAAACTTGGTGATATCCTCAAGCGAGTCGCCAAGGCGCTTCATAGCCTCTTCCAGGGCAGGATTGCCATCATATGTCCAATGCTCAACGCTTTCCATAAAGGCGATGACACGATAAATCGCTGGATCTTGGTATTCTCGCCAAAATTTGAGTGATTCGTCTCTGCTTAAGTCAGGCATATTGTTCTCTGTATAATCAATAAGTTATAAAAAATGTCCTGTTTTTACCCAAATATTCCATAAATCTTACGCCAAACTATAGCATATTTCTTACAAAGATGCTACTATCCGTCCTACAGTATGAGGAGAATTTAACAATGTTTCGCCGAATCGGAAAATTCACAGTCAGCTCAGTGAAGTCTACCTTCAACGTCTTTGCTTGGGTAGGTGCAAAACCATTAAAAGACTCGACGAGTTCAATTGCCAAATTGAGCCAGCCAATCTTTGATAAGCCGACGAAAGATAAAAACGAAACGTTCAACGATGCGATGCAACGTTTTCGTTTGACTGATGCAGATTTGGCTATCAAAGACAAAGGCCTCACACAGCAAATTCAAATTTATCTCGGTCTAACGGGCGCGTTAACCGTTTATTTATTTTATCTCATTGTTCGTCTCGATTTATTTTTAGCACTCATTCTATTGGGTGTAATTGCTTTAGCGCTTTGTAAATTTTATCAGGCCCATTATCGCCGTTACTGTATTCGTTCAAAAAGTCTCGACAAAACCTTGAAAGATTGGTGGAGAGCATTTGTCGGCAGTAAAAAATAAGCTTGGAGTAAAAACCAGTGACTAAAAACATAATAAAAATTATCACACTATTCTTTTTAGTGCTAGTTGCAGGGTTTGCCTTTGCCGATCCTAATAGTGCTTCAGGTCTGGCAAGTAAAAGTTTTTTTACCATTTCACCAAGTGATATTTCAGTCGGCATGCTATCTCGCTTATTTGGCGACGTTGGCATTGTGTTGCCGGGTGCACCTGGTTTAATGGGCGCTTTATTTTCTAAGTTTAATGAAGCTGTTTTGATTATTATTGTGTTAACAACACTTGCCTATACGGTTTTTCGTTCTGTCATTGAAACTGCGCATCATGGTGAGTTTTTAGGGAAAAAATTTGATTCACTCTGGGTACCTATTCGTATTGTGATTGGTGTTGGCTTGATTGTGCCAACAGTCACTGGGTATTCTATCATTCAAATTATTATCATGTGGGTGGTGATGCAAGGTGTTGGTGCTGCCGATGTAACCTGGAAAACAGCGCTAGTCTATTTGCAAGATCATCATCATAATATTGTGACTAAGCCAGATAGCAACTGGGCAAACAATACTTATACGCCAAAGGTTGGACAGAGTTTATTGTCGGGCATGTTGTGTATGGAAAAAAACATCCAACAAAGCTACCCCGATTACACCACTGCTCCAATGGCTGATCCTATAGTGAATATTAGTCAAGGTAACACGGGCAGTAATAACATTAATTTTTATATTCCAGCGAATAAATATTCGAAAATTAAATATAATGTGAATTGTGGATCAGTATCGTGGCCTAATCCAAAACAATTTTTGCCGCATAATGGCCAGCCTGGTGATGATGCGAGCTACCAAAAATATGAAGCTATCCAAAATGCGGTGACTCAGTTAAAAACGACATTGGTGCCAACAGCGAAAAATATGGTGTATTTAAGTAGTGAAGATATTTTTCAGCATCGCTACAGTGATCAATCAGGTTTTAACCCCGTTGCGATTGCATCTAGTTATTTAAATACAGCCGTGTATACCGCGCAGCCTTCTAATCAATTTGAACACTTAAATGACGACATGTGGGGCCAAGCTTATAAAAATGGTTGGGCCATGGCAGGTGCTTATTATTACGATATTGCTAAGATCAGTAAGGTGGGCAATAGTTCTGTGACTATCGATAGCCAAGACATCAGTATTGATCAGGCTTGTGGACGTGCTGGTAGCCCAACAGATTGGTTAGGTAAAGCCTGTGCAGTCACTGCACCTTTAGTGAATCAGATGTGGAACCCAACGACTGGCGCCAATGGTGGTATCTATAATAACAGCACTAATTCACACTCTGCGCAAACGAATGCCGACAACCCATTTGCATGGAAAAAGTATTGGCAGGGTGGTGATCAGCACGCGCATGATTTAAATTTTAAAGTGAAGCCAGGCTCGAAAGATCCGTTTACACTCGCGATTGCCACACCGATGATGCAATCGATTGCTGATGCATTTTCTCATAAAATGTCAGACGATACTGCAGATACAGCAAACGGCAACATGAATCCTGTTGTCGCTATTGTTCAATTTGGCCAAGACATGATTAACTCTGTTCAACAAGCCATTACCGGTATTAGCTACGCTATAATCGGAACAGGCGCGTTGATGGCAACGTGTGCGGCCATTCAGCCAGGTTTAGGTATTATGATGGGATTGATGATGATCAGTCTGCCGCTTATCTTTATGATGATTATTCCGTTGTATATGGTATCCATTTTATTGGCTTACTATGTGCCGCTTGTGCCTTATATCATTTTCTTCTTTGGTGTGATCGGTTGGTTGTTAGCTGTGTTAGAAAGCATTCTTGCTGCACCGCTTGTTGCACTTGGTGTGACTTATCCGGAAGGGCATGAAATGTTTGGTCGCGCTGATCCGGCATTAATGTTAATGACAAACATTTTCTTCCGCCCAACGTTTATGATATTTGGTTTGCTCGCCGGTATGATGTTGTCATACATTGGATTAAACTTTTTAAATAGCACCTTTGCCGGTGTGTTAAGTTCTATCACAGGCGGTGGCGGCATTGATCCGTTTGTGATGATTTCAATTCTAGTGATTTACGGCGGTTTGATTGTGGTGTTTGTTCACAAAACATTTAGCTTAATTCACGTATTGCCTGATACAGTATTGCGCTGGATCGGTGGTCAAGGCGCACAATTTGGTGAATACGCCGGTGGTGAGCAAGGTGTGCGTAGTGCAGGCCAACAAGCATCTGAACGAGGCACTGGCGCTGCTCAAAAAGCGGGTGAAAGCTCAATGGAAATCGGTCGCGGCATTTCAGGTTCCAACCAAGGTGGTGGTCAGTCTGCCTCACCTGAAACCAGCGCAACGCCAAGCGTTAACCCAAGTTCAGATGGTGGTAATGTACCGCCTACACCGCCTGTGGCTTAATTGGTTCTTTCAAACTCCCCGGTCGGGGAGTTTTTTTTGTACTTAAGAAAATAAACACATTAAGAAACACTTAAGGTTTTCTTAAGAAAACAAGGGTAGAGTCGGCAAAAATTTAATTACAAATTTTATATTTTGCTCAGCTAGATAAACAATTTATTGCCAAGGAGTGCTACCTATGACGCTGTCTATCAAAAAGCCAAGAAAAGAAGTTGTTTTATCATCCACCAATAAAAAAATTTTAGATGCCTATCACGGTGCATTAAGCAGAGCATTTAGAGGAGACCCCTCGCCGATGAGCATAGAAGCACCTCAGCGAAATGAGGGCGCCAGTGCTGCTGATCTAGAAGGAAAGCTACAAGATGATACAGCATTAGTTGGAGAAGATGATCAAACACGAAAGTCGTGGTGGGTTCCTGCAGCAGCAGCTGTCAATAAAGGTACTCGAATTATTACGGGCTATAATGTTTTTAATACTAAGCAGTACGTGCTGCATCCATTCGAAGTTGAATTAGATGGGCACGCGGAGGCCTTTTATCGAACCTATGAACAGTATGTCGTGCATGAGTTGTTTCAAAAACACGCACCTTCTTTGATAAAAAGAATGGGTGATAAAGTTAAGAATCGGTCACGTTCAAAGCTAGCTGATCAGGATGAAATTGGACCAGGCCGTGGTTACATTCTTGTGCAAGAATTATTTTTAAGAATAGCGGCATTAGCCTTGTCAAATGGTTTTGTTGAGACGCGTGAAGGTGACAAGCTTGTCAACGCCGCGGCGATGTTTCAGGCGGCTATATTAGGGGATGGCCTGCTTGGTAGTGGTAAACAGCTTTCTGATTTTGAAAAAGAATTAGCGACTGTGCATCGCGAAAAACTAAAAGCCGTACTTTCTGTGGTCAATGTATTGGATCGTCTAAATGCTAACACCAAAAGTATCTCAGAAGCTCAACGATTTATTAGGGAGTCAGAGCTCGCTTTGAAACGAAACATTGTTCTTTTCTTGGATCCAAAACTCTCTGATGCGAGCAAAATAAATGCTCAGGTCGAGCTTGAAAAAACGTTTGCAGCATGTGAGTCGAAATTATTAAAAGATAAGGGTACATTATGTATAGCAGATAGGCGAGTGCAGGTCATGGCGTGTTTAGAAGGACAGCCAGGTATGGACGCAATGCAGATTACCATGCTCGAAAGCCTATATCGACTGCTTGAGTCAGCAGAGACGATGAATGCACTTTTAAATGGTATTGAGCAAATACAGAGAATTGGTGGGTGGATTCCCATATTGTTTGGTGGTTTGAATATGATGGAAGTCGCGCATCAGCTTTCGAACTATGCCGCAGATTTTGCTCAAGCAGTTGAAATTACCGACCCATCTGATTTTCGTGTGCGACATCCTTTGGGAAGGCGTTTTGTTGCTATTCAAACGAATAGTGGTTTAGCGAGTACTGAAGGGCTGGTTTGGTCTAGAATTTCAAGTCAGCTCACGCGGTTAATGGAGGGCGAGCAACGTGTATTTTTGGCACACATTACGTCTGAATCCATTAAAATGATATTAACAACGCAGCAGCAGTTAGGTATCTGTGTGATTGATGGAGCTCAGTTATTAAGACTTTTTCCATCGCTCTCACAGGAACTCGACATCGATATTCAGCCGCAGGCATTGCCGCCATTGCGTGGCGCGCCTGGCGGGCAAAGGGAGCCCGCTGTGATGGCGTTGACAGATGGTTCTGCTGCCCCACGTGTTGCAGATTCGACGCAGCAAGTGGTTAGAGCGCTTTCAGGGCCGGCAGCAGCAGCGGCTAAACCTACGACTGATGAGATATTAAAACAGGCTCAATCATTTGTGCGCACTGAACCCGCCAAAGCTTGTAATTTGTTAAAAAGCATATTGCAGCAACCAGACCTTGACCTGAAACAAAAGATAGTTTGTCGTTATCTGCTTGGTCATACCATCATGTCACATCACAAGGATCAAGCTTTTCAAAATTCGACAGGTTTGGCTGCGGAACAAGGGTTTAACTACTTACTCGAAAATGCAAAAGCAGGACACCCTTTGTCGGTCGAATTGCTCGCAAAAGCTTACGAAAATGGGGTGGGTTGCCAAATTGATTTGAAAAAGGCGCATGATTGCTATTTAAGATTAAAGAAAGTAGATCCAACAAAATTAGAAAAAGCAATGGTCGATCGCATCGAGGCTAGCTACAAACGTGTTGCAGAGAAATTCGCTAAACGCGCCACTGAGCAAGCTGCTGATGCAGCAGTCGGTGCATCCAGTAGTGCACTTAGCGCTTCAAAATAATTATCGATAAGGAGAGAAATATGCCACCCAGAGTCAGTCCACATGCACCATGGAAAAATAAAACGTTAAGAAACCACTTTTTGCAGTTTAAGTTGGATTATCTGCAAGCTTTCTATTTTTTGAGGCCCGATGAAGGAGCCGACCAGAACGGTGCACAAGCTTCAGATCAATTTGAAGATCCATTTGTAGTGTTGCAGGATGATCCAGAGGTTGATTCTCGCACGTTTACTCGCCGTTCTGCAGAAAGCCCAGATCGAAAAAGTTCAGCGCATTCATCTGGCGAACCACCTGCAGAAATCGACCCGCTCATCAATGATGCTTGCGAAATGGCGATTAAAGCCCAAAAGGAGCTGGTTGAAGTTTACAAAATCGTGTTGTTTGAATGTCAAGATGGTCGCCCTGAAAAAGATGCTTATATACGTTGGCTTAATAATCATTCTAAAGACCTGCAAAAGTTTCACAATCGCCTCGAGCAATATTTTTCAGGTAAGACGCGGGTTAATCGCGAAGTGAATATCGAAGTGTCGGAAGATGCAGAAGGTGCTGCATCTAGTCGTTTGGATGAAGCCGAGCAAGTCGTTATTTTACGTAATTATCTAAAATTTTATCAACAATTTTTGAATTTATTCAGGGATATTCGCGTGCCCACGCTTGATGATTTTAGAACTTTTAATCTCGCTGCTGGTCAATTAAGCCTTCATCTTCCAAGAAGGCCAGCAGGTATTAATTTGGAGAGTCGACTTTCCAAATTCTTAGGCAAGTTTAATGCTGAAGGAGTGGGTGATTGTTTTGAGCCAGGCGCTTTGTTTACGAGGGTTAGCAGCTTCTTGCAAAGACTTGCGGATGCGCCGATGTTATCGATGCTTCACGAAATACCAGATAAAGAAGAGCGCTCTTATCAAGAGACGATCAGAATGTTCTTGAAGAAAGCGAAGGATTGGTATGCTTCAGAGCGTGTACCGGGGACAGTTGGTATTTATTTCAGTGCTTATTGGCAAAAAGGACAAGTGCTTGATAAGTTATATCAGCGGGTGGAAGAATTAGATGAGTTAATTCGTAACGATAGTGATTTACATGAAGAAGAAAAAAGATATTTCGATCAGTCAATTCAAGTGGAATACAAATATAACAATTCAAATAGAATTCGTCAGGCCATTATGTTGCTCAGAGAGTATGGCCCGAGTGTTGGCCAACGAATTTTGAGTGATATGAAAGATATTGGTGTTGGGTTGGCTTTGTTAGTGACATCCCCACTTTGGGTCCCCTACAAATTGTTGACGAGTGCTGAGTTTAGAGGCCAGGTGGGTAGAGGCATTGGCGGTTTTTTTAGAGGTGTTATTGAAAAAATCAGAGCAGGTTGTGTCAATATAGTAAGGTTTGTAAAAGACCCAGAGTATCGTCGTTCAATTAACATCAGAGAGAAGTTGTCGAATGCTTGGCAATCGTTTACGTTGTACGCTACTCAGCATCCCATTAGGTGTACGCTTTACTTATTATTGACAGTAGGCTTTGCGGTCGGTGCGCATGTCGCTGCGCCTCTCGTGCTGGCTGCTGCTGCACCGGCAGTGATCACAACGGTGCGGGCTGCTGGCCATGCCGCTTCTGCAATAGCTCTCCAAGCGAGTACTAAACCACTTGCAAAGTATGAAAGGCGTAAGGCCCTTGCCGAGGCAAAATCAGATCCGAGCCGTGAAGCACGAGAACGTTATTGGTCAAGTCAACCCGGTATGGATGATTTTGTGTTAGTACCAACACCAGCATCTGAAGCTGGTGGAGATGATGACATGTCATTACCACCTGTAGGTAGTGATTTAGATAATGTCGAGCTGCTGACACCTGGTGGGAGTGAGTTTGGCGCTAGTGTTGCTCCACAGCCTGCGGCAGCCCCCACATTTTATGGTATGCAATTTCAACGTATTCTTGCCAATGGTCATTGTTTATTTAATGCAGTAGGTGTTCACTTAGATGAAAATGCTACTGAGCTAAGAAATCGTGTGGCAGATTATATGGATGAAAACTTCGATGAATTTAAAGCATTTCACGACGGTACCGACGAAGAGTTTAGGCGCTATATTCAAGCTATTCGAGACACCAATGCGTGGGGGGGTGAAATTGAGGTTCGCATTCTTCAAAGATTAACGGGTAGTCCGGTCATTATTATCCGTTCTGATGCTAATCCTACCATTCCTCCAAATTTGGATGATTATCCCGGTGAGCCTATTTTTGTTTATTATAACAGTTCGCATTATGATGCATTTGCATTGCCAGCCGAGGCCAATGCAAGAGAGATTTTAGAACGAATTCAGATAGATATGGCGCGCGGTGAGCGTGTTACCTATAATTCTCACGTGCCAGATGAAGAAGCGAGCTCGGACGTGGAATTTGTTGATGATCTGAATCCAACAATACTCTCTGAACTTGTGGCTGAGTTTAAACGTGATTCTGCAGGTGATTCTGCAGATGATTTTGAAGAGGGGGCGAGGTTTGAGCTTGTTGAGCTTGCTGCAAATGCTGCACTCGATGCAGATGAAGCAGAAGCCGAATTAGATAGCTCTGTTGCAGCTGGTTCATCAGGGCACGATAGAAGGCTTGGTCGGATTCATCGATGGCTTTCTGGCGTGGCTTTTCATGGGAGAAGGGCGCAACGAGGTGGCGAGTACGAAGAAGATACCGAAGCGTTGTTTGGCAAGTCAGTGAATCCAAGTTAAACATTATAGCTATTTAAAGGTCGTTGCCATCAGCAAAATCACCACCGCAACAATGGCGACCAGCATTTGAATGAGCAGAATGGATTGCAGACCGCTTAAAAGCATGGCGCCAAAAGCCATGGCGACGAGTGCCCACATAATGCGAAGCTTCATAACGCGAAGTTTTTTGGGTGTTTTGCTTGGCACAAAACCCAGCCAAATAATATGATGCGCGTTAATCGATGCAAACAAAAGAAAAAGTCCCAACATTGCCAGGCCTTGTAAACCGATGCTAACGCCGGGCATTAATAATAGGTTTGCAAGCTGCGCTAAGGTATGTGGCGGCAACACGGTGAATAAACTCGTGAAGATAGCGCCTACACTGAGAATCACAAGCAAGTTGATCAGTGATTTTTTGTAATGCATTAATTTTGCAAGGCAAGAT
>PANR01000002.1 GCA_002707695.1 Legionellaceae bacterium | reverse complement strand
AGAAGAAAATCTTGTCTTTACAGATATTGAATCCTACACAACCTCAGATACTATTGATGAAGATGGTTATATTATCATTGAAGACCGCTATAACGAAGGTGGTTATGGTGGCTGGGGAAATAATGGTGGAGATGTCACCGTGAATGTATACAATGATACTTGGGCCGGAGGATGGTATGGAGGATGGTATAGACCTTGGGGTTCTTGGTATTGGGGCAATCCCTACTGGGGATGGGGCCATAACTATTGGGGATGGGGATACCCTTATTGGGGATGGTCTGCCGGATATTGGAACTGGGGTTATTGGGGTTGGTATAGACCTAACTTTTACAACCCTTACTTCTACGGTGGCGGCTATTATAATGGAGGATATAACGGATATGCCTATCACTACAATAGAGGCAGAAGCAATCAAGATTACATCAACAGTGGGCGTAGTTCCTATAGAAATACAGGAAGATCTAATGTTGATCGGTCTAATGGAAGATATAGTAGATCTGAATTATATCGAAGAGCTAATACCAATACTAGAAACAATTCCTCTATTCAACGTAACAATAGAAGCATTTACAATAGAAATTCCAACACCAATACTAGAAGAAATACAAGAACTACAAGGCCAAACTACAATACCAATACCCGCAGGAATAATTCAAGACCAAATTACAATAGGTCAAGTTCCAGTAATAGAAGATCTTCTACTTTTTCAAGACCATCTTCCAGCAATAGAAGCTCTGGATCCTTTAGAAGTGGCGGTAGTTCTTCAAGAAGCAGTGGTTCCCGAAGTTCTGGTGGCCGAAGAGGAGGGGGCCGCCAATAAGGCTTTCACCTGAACATCTACAGACCTCTTTATATCTCATGAATCAAAACAAATTACATGAAAAGGATTCTTATTATCTTAATCGTTGGGTTTGTATCTGCCCAATCTTTTGCTCAAAATATTAGTGACGCCCTTCGGTATGGGCAACAAGATTTAACCGGAACTGCAAGATCTACCGCATTAAGCGGAGCCTTTGGTGCTCTGGGGGGTGATTTCTATGGTTTATCTATCAATCCTGCTGGAAGTGCCATATTTCTTGATAACCACGCTTCATTCACACTTTCGGTGGAAGATGTAAGCAATAAGACGAACCTTTCTGGATCTACAAATGAAATTGGAAGTACCGATTTTACTATCGGGAATGCAGGAGCTGTTTTTGTATTTGGGATAAACAACGAAAATAGTCCTTGGAAAAAATTTACATTGGGAATTGGATATGACGCCCAGAACAATTTAGATGATGAACTCTCCATCACGGGTAGAAGTGTAGAAAGTGTGGGAGATTTCTTTTTGGATCAAGCACAGGGCACACCCCTTGAATTATTGCAATTACTGGATGGGGAGAGCATTTCAGATTTATATTCGTTCTTAGGCGAAACCGAAGGTGTTGCTGCTCAAAATGCCTTTTTAGCCTATCAAGGTTATATCATAGATCCACAAGAAAATAGCACTACCCAATATGTCTCTAATATGGGAACGGGTAGTTTCAGTAAAGACTTTTATAGAATTTCAGATGGATACCAAGGCAAGTACACATTAAACATTGGAACACAATACGGGGAGAATATTTTCTTTGGGATTAATCTAAATTCCCATATCATTGATTACCGTCAGGCAAGTTATCTAGACGAAACCAATATTAATACAAATAGTTCGGTGAAGCGAGTTGAGTTTCAGAATACGCTTGCCACAATAGGTTCTGGCTTTTCCGCTCAATTTGGATTGATTGCTAAAATTCAGCAAGATTTTAGACTCGGCCTTTCCTATGAAACCCCTACTTGGTATACTATTTCAGAAGAAACTACTCAATATTTGGAAACCAGCAGGGTGCAAGACGGCGAAACAATTATTACGGTGGTAGACCCAAGAATTATCAATATATTTTCAGATTACAAACTGAATACTCCAGGAAGTGTTACTGCGAGTGCTGCCTATATCTTTGGAAAACAAGGATTGATTAGTATAGATTATGAATATAGGGATTATGGCAATCTAAAATTTAGACCCGCCAATGATTCTTATTTTTCCAATTTAAACGCGCTTATAGAAAACAACTTGAAAGCAAGTTCTACCATTCGTGTTGGGGGGGAATATCGAATTCAACAATTAAGCTTGCGTGCAGGAGGGCATTTTATTGAGAGTCCGTATCAAGATGATTCAATTGTTGGCAACCGTACAGGCTTCTCCCTTGGGCTTGGTTACAATCTAGGAAACTACTTTATGGATTTTGCCTATTTGCGAAGTGAACAGGAAAGCAATAAACGATTTTACGATAGCGGATTGGTTGATGTTTCCAATATTAACACGGTACAGCAGCAATTTGTTTTTACCTTAGGTTACAATCTATAATCGGGTAAAATCCATTATATCCCCTTTTTCTAAATTCCAAAGGTCTGAAAGGCCGGCGTTTACTTCCAATACGTATTGCGCGGGTCCTTCGGAGGGAAGGGAGGTTTGATTTAAAGGCTGCGCATCTTTTTGAATACTTACTACTTCCCCATTTCCATTTACATAAATAATATCTAAGGCAAATTGGGTATTCTTCATATAGAAATAGCGGGGACGTTCGTCTTCAAAAATAAATAGCATTCCTCGGTTGTTTTCCATGGAAGAACGATACATAAGTCCTGTTTGTGTTTCGTATTCACCTTTGGAAATTTCGATATCCAACTGCACCAATACCGAATCATTTTGTGCCTTCCGAAGTGTTAATTCCCCTTCCTTCTGAAACTTTACTTCTTTGGTAAGCACCTGATTTGATTCTTTTTCCTTGCACTGATACAAAGACCCAAGGCAAATAAATAAAATGCCTAACACAATCATTTTTCTCATCCTTCATAGATTTTTTTGGAGGAACGTACCATAAAATAAATCCCAGCTATTATAAATGGAATACTAAGCCACTGTCCCGTAGTTAAGATATTTCCTAAGGAATCCTCAAAACCGCCCTGGCTCTTTTTAAAGAACTCGGCAATAAACCGAATAGTCCATAACAATATGAGAAACAAACCAAAAATGTACCCCAATTGTTTTCTCTTTTCTGTCTTCCAATAGATATACCAAAGGATTGCAAATAAAATGATGTACCCAAAGGCTTCATATAACTGTGCAGGATGACGGGGCTCGGTTTCTCCCAAATTTGCGAAAATGACCCCAAAATCGGTTCCTGTATAATGGCCTATGATTTCAGAATTGAGGAAATTTCCAAAACGCACAAAAACACCACCAATGGCCACCGGAATAATGATACGGTCAAAAATCCATAGGATGGGTTTTTTCAGCACTCGTTTATTATATAAAAACATGGCAATGATAATCCCAATAGCTGCGCCATGGCTTGCAAGCCCACGGAAACCGGTAAATTCAAATCCTCCTTTAAATTTAAAGGGCAAAAAGACCGAAAAGAAATCGTCTTTAAATAATTCAGGCTGGTAAAAAATCACGTGTCCCAAGCGGGCCCCAACAAGAATAGCCAACACCATGTAAATAAAAAGGCTATCCAATTTTTCCAACGGCACCCCTTCCCTTTTATAAATTTTCTTCATGATATACCAACCCAGCACAAAAGCTATGACAAACATCAAACTATAATACTGAATGGTATAGAACCCCAAATCAAGACCTTCTGACGGATTCCATGTGATACTTAAAAGTGTAGACATAATTTTTAAATGATGGGTAAAGATAGCAAACCCAATGTTCTTATATGTTAATTCTTTTTTTCTTTTTCAGGAACCGGATCATAACCACTTCCACCCCAAGGATGACAACTGGTTATCCGTTTGATGGCTAGCCAGCCTCCTTTTAAAAGACCAAAACGTTGTAATGCCGTTACGGCATAATGAGAACAAGTAGGTTGATACCTGCAGGTAGACGGAAAAAGGGGCGATAGTATTTTTTGATACAGCCTAATGAGTACAATAAAAGGATATATCAAGACAGATTTCACAAACGATTAATTTAGGGAAAAAGTAGTTCCGTCCTTCCCGTCTTTCAGTTGTATTCCTTCTTCCAAAAGCTGATCCCTAATTCGATCACTTGTTGCAAAGTCTTTATTGGCTCTTGCTTCGTTGCGCATAGCAATCAACAATTCAACTGCAGCAGAAAGTTTATTGCTATCCTGTGATTGATTTGCTGAAACATCTACCAATCCCAATACTTCAAAAATAAAATCATGCATCGTCTTCCGAAGCACTGCAAGATCCTCTTCACTTATCTTGGCATTGCCATCCTTAATCGCATTCACCATCTTGGCTCCTTCAAAAAGTTGTGCAATAAGGATAGGACTATTGAAATCGTCATTCATTGCATCATAACAAGATTGCCTCCAAGTGGAAATATCCATATCACTGGTTTGGGAAGCTTTTAATTCTGAACTATTTTGATATGCTTCCATCAACCTAAAAAATCCTTTCTCTGATGCCTCCAAAGCTTCATTCGAAAAATCCAGAATACTTCGGTAATGTGCCTGATACATGAAAAATTTCACCACTACAGGGGCAAATGCTTTACTAAGAATGGTATTATTCCCCGTAAAGATTTCATTGGGAAGAATGTTGTTGCCCGTTGATTTTGCCATTTTCTTTCCGTTCAAGGTAAGCATATTTGCATGCATCCAGACATTCACAGGAGCGGTGTGGTTACAAGCTTCGGCTTGTGCAATTTCACATTCATGATGAGGAAATTTCAAATCCATTCCCCCGCCATGGATATCAAATTTATTCCCCAAATACTTTGTGCTCATAGCTGTACATTCAAGATGCCAACCTGGAAAACCATCGCTCCATGGGGAAGGCCATCGCATAATATGTTGTGGCTCTGCCTTTTTCCAAAGAGCAAAATCCTGAGGATTTTTCTTATCGCTTTGCGCAGAAAGCTCCCTGGTATTCGCAATCATGTCTTCCAGTTGTCTTCCGCTAAGCACGCCATAGGGTTTGTCTTCATTAAATTTCAATACATCAAAATAGACCGAACCATTTTTTTCATAGGCATAGCCTTGCGCTAAAATGCACTTTACAATTTCAATTTGCTCAATGATGTGCCCCGTGGCGGTTGGTTCAATACTAGGTGGATANGCATTGAATTTATTCATNACATTNTGNAAATCTACNGTATACCNCTGNACCACTTCCATAGGCTCTATGGATTCTATACGTGCTTTNTTNGCAATACGATCTTCNCCTTCGTCTGCATCATTTTCCAAATGACCGGCATCGGTAATATTACGCACATAGCGAACCTTATATCCTAAATGTTTTAGGTATCTGAAAACTAAATCAAAAGACAAAAACGTGCGGCAATTTCCTAGGTGCACATTGCTGTATACCGTAGGGCCACAAACGTACATCCCAACGGCTCCTGGGTTTAGGGAAACAAACTGTTCCTTTGATTTTGAAAGGGAATTGTAGATGTAAAGTTCTTGTTGTTCGAAAAGTTTCATGAAAGCTCGCTGAAAGATTTAAAACTCGGTTTCCAATTTTATATAATCCAAAAACTCACTGCGCACTGCAGGATCCTTGAATTTTCCGCCAAACTCACTGGTTACTGTACTGCTATCAATATCCCGAATCCCTCTTGAGTTAACACAAAGGTGTTTGGCATCTATCACACACGCAACATCATCGGTACCCAAAATCCCCTGAAGCTCTTTGACGATTTGCATCGTCAAACGCTCTTGAACCTGTGGACGTTTTGCAAAGTAATCCACTACCCTGTTCATTTTGGAAAGTCCAACAACAGTTCCGTTGGAAATATAAGCAATGTGAGCCTTTCCAACAATTGGCAGTAAGTGGTGTTCACAAGTAGAGTACAAGGTGATATTCTTTTCCACCAACATTTCACCGTACTTATATTTATTTTCAAAGGTGGATGCTTTTGGTTTCCGATCTGGATGTAAACCTGCAAAAATTTCCTGCACAAACATCTTGGCAACCCTGCTAGGGGTTCCCTTAAGACTATCATCTGTGAGGTCCATCCCTAAGGTTTCCAAAATATGCTTCACATCTTCCTTAATAGCCGCAATTTTCTCCATATCACTTAGCTCAAAAGCATCATCGCGTAAGGGGGTATCTGAAGAACTACCAGCATGGGCATTGCCCATTGCTTCTATATCTTTTAATTGTTTTTCTAAATCCATTTTTCTCAGCAAAATGCAAAGATACACATAAGACTTCTGCTTTAAAAAGTTGAAACTGTTTTTTAGCTTTTGAAAATCCATCCGTTTTCATAAAATTTTCATAATTTTCGCAGATTATACCTAAATTATTATGAAAAAGTCATGCCCCACAAAATTCCTATGCATCGTCTTGTTTTGCGTAGGCCTTTCTGTATTTGGTCAAAGTAAAAGTAATACTGCTCAAAAATACACCATTGAACTCACTCCTAAGGAAATTGGTCCCAGCGGACTCCTAAGCCTTATTTTTGAAGATGAAGCCATCATTACATATAAAATATTACATGAAGAAGTTGTTGTGCAAACATCGGAGGTCACCAAACCTCGAGGCAATTATGCAACCAAAATAGACCTATCTACACTCAGTCCAAATGATTATTTAGTTGTCTTTTACATTGAAGAGAGACAAGTGAGTGAAATTGCATTTAAAAAAATTTAACCCCAAAAGAATATGAAATTAAAACTACTACTCATCACGATATTTTTAAGCGCTACGAGTCTTACCCAGGCACAGGTATGTGATATTTTAATCCCGATCTGTACAGGTCAAGAAGGTCTTAACAACAATGCTGTAGACCCCGCTCCCTTAACAATAAACACTACCTGTCAATCACTGCTGGGAAGTAGGACAGCATGGTATTTATTATTAATAGACCAACCTACTAATTTTACGTTTCAAATTGAACCCACCGGTAATGTAGACTATGATTTTGCCGTTTATGTAAATGCAGATTGTGCAAATTTAGGAGTCGCAGATCGGGGAAGTTTTGATGCTCCCGCTGTGGGACAATTTGATACAGGCCTAAATCTTACTTCCACAGATCTTTGTGAAACCGCAGTTGGGGATGGCCAAGTACAGTTTATAAGTTTAGTACCTGGGGACGAAGTAATTATTGTAGTAGATAGATTTTCTTCAACTCCAGATACATTTGATCTTACTTTTGGAGACCCTGATGCCTTTGATTGCTCTATTGTAGGATATGAGGCTTGTGATGGGGATGTTCTTACACTGGATGGAGAGCAACCAGGGGCCATTGGATATGAATGGTTTGTGGAAAATCCACCTGGTTCTGGAACCTTTGTTGTCATACCTGGAGAAACTGGCCCTACCCTAGATGTTACTGCAACTGGAAATTATCGGGTGGATGTGGAGTTTTTAGGAGGTGCGGTCAACCCAGAATTTTTTGATGTGGAGTTTCATCCACAACCCATTATAGCAGCTCCACCCAATAATCTTTTTATTTGTGATAATGGTACAAACCCAGGCTTATTTGATCTTACGGTAAACACACCCGTTGTATTGGGATCCCAAGATCCTGTAGATTTCACGGTAACCTATATTGACGCAGGAGGCACTCCAATAGCTATTCCTGCTGCATATCTTATCACGGGAACTAATGAAGTGATTACGGTAAGAATTGAGGATGCAAGTGGGTTGTGCATTGCTGAAGATACCTTCGAAATTACTTTTGCTGAATCTGAAGCCGGAATGGTTCCAGATTATAATCTATGTGATTATGATGGTTCTGGTGACGAACCGATAAATTTAGCCGCAACTTTTAATTTAACTGTTTTAAACGGCCAAACACCTTCAGACTTTAATATCACTTATCACATAAGTCAGGCAGATGCAGACAATGATGTGAATGCGCTCCCAAATCCCTTTTTTGCTACAGCACCATCTGTTCAAATATATATTCGCTTTGAAAATGTCTTGGATTCTTTCTGTTTCGATACTACACAAAATTTAACAATTTTTGTAAATAATCCTCCCGTAATCAACGAGACCCCGGATCCCTTGGTTGTCTGCGATTCGGACAACGACGGATTTGCGGAGTTCGACCTGACGCAGGGGGAGGCCGGCATCACCGGCGGCGACCCGGACCTTTTGGTTAGCTGGCACCTCACGCTGATCGACGCGCAGAACGCCTCGCTTCCGATCGTGCCCGCGACTGCCTACGTGAACGCGAACCCCTACAGCGACGTCCCGGTCACGGACCCTGCGGACCCTGCCTACGGTACGCGCGGTGTCTGGGCGCGCGTGGAGAGCGCCACCAGCAGCTGCTACAACATTGCCCCGATGGCCCTTGAGGTGCGCGACTCCCCGATGGCCACCGAGCCCCCTCCGCTGCGGCGCTGCGACGATGCCGTTGCGGACGGTTTCGCCTTTTTCGACCTNACCCTNTCCGCTCCNGACGTGCTGGGGNCCCTGGACCCNCTTGAGTTCGACCTGTACTGGTACGTTGACCAGGCGGACGCGGTCGCNGCCGGCGACGTTGCNCTNACGGCCCCGGACTTCTCCCTGGCCATTGCCGACCCCACCAACTTTCTGAACACCTCCAACCCCCAGACCGTCTGGGTGCTGGTGGTGGGCAACGCCTCCAGTACCATGCCCAACAACGGTTCGACGGGCTGCTACGACGTGGTCCCGCTCCAGCTGATAGTGGACCCGAACCCCGAGGACCTCGGCCCGTTTTTGATGCAGCTCTGCGACGACCAGGAGAGCGGCAGCACCACCGACCAGGTGAGCATCTTCGACCTTACCACCCAGGACCCGCTGGCCACCGGCGGTGCCCCGGGCCTTACCGTGACCTGGTTCGCCTCCCCGGCGGACGAGGCCAGCGACATCCCCATCGCCGACCCCACGGCCTACCCCAATGCATCGAACAACCAGACGGTCATCGGCCGGGTGGAGAGCCCCTTCGGCTGCCGTACCCTGGTGACCCTCACCCTTACCGTGGTGGCCGTGCCCACCCCGGAGACGGAACCGGCCCCCATAGAGCTCTGCGACGATGACGACGACGGGATCGTGGGCGGCTTCGACCCAGGGATCAGGACCCTGGAGATCGTCAACGGCGAGGCGGACGTATCGGTGGCCTACTACGAGACGTTTGCCGCGGCCGAGGCCGCCGTGGCGGGCACGGAGATCACCGCGCCCTATACCAACACCGTGCCCGGGGTGCAGACCATCTACGCCCGGGTGACAAGGGACGCCCCGCCGGCCCCGCTGGCCTGCTACGCCATCGTGGAGCTGGACCTGGTGGTGGTGGCCCTCCCGGACGCCCCCAACGGCGACTTCCTGGACCCCCTTGGGTCCTGTGACCCCGACGGCGACGGCACGGCGGTCTTCGACCTGACCGTCCAGCAGGACGCCGTCCTGGGCTCCCAGGACCCCACGGGATTTGCCCCGCTGACCTATTACGTCTCCCTTGCCGACGCACAGGTCCCGCAGAACGCCATCGACCCCGCGAACGCATTCCCCAGCACCGGGCAGACCGTATGGGTCCGCCTCGAGAGCCTGGACACGGGCTGCGCGCGCATCACCCCATTCGAGCTGGCGGTGCTCCCGCCGCCGGCCATCGGCGTGCCCCAGGACCTGTACCTGTGCGACGGGGGGGCGGACCCCTTCGACGGGGTGTCGACCTTCGACCTCACGGTCAACGGACCCCTCCTGGACCCCACCGGTACCCTCGGGGTGGCCTACTACGCCTCCCAGGAGGACCAGGACAACGGGGTGCCCATAACGGCCCCGGGCGCCTATGACAACGTGGTCCCATGGCAGCAGGAGATCTTCGTGAGCGTACTGGACGGGCAGGACTGCGAGTCGCGCACGAGCTTTTTCATCAACGCGGAGCCCAACCCGGCGGTATCGTCCCCTACGCCCCTTGAGGCCTGTTCGGTGGACGGGAACGGCTTCTACGACATGTTCGACCTGCCCTCCAAGGACGCCGAGATCATCGGCCCAGAGGCCGATGTCGACGTGGCCTACTACGAGACAGAGCTGGCCGCCATTGCCGGCGACCCGGCGGAGGCACTGGCCTCTCCATATGCCAACGTGGTGCCGTTCCTCCAGACCATCTACGCCAGGGTGACCCGCAGGGTGCCCCCGGGGGTGAACCCATGCTATACGGTGGTGCCCATGGACCTTGTGGTCAACCCCAGGCCCACCGCGCCCCAGGCCCCCTTCGGGGACCTTTCCCTCTGCGACACCGGGGACGGGACGGCCGTCTTCGACCTGACCCTCAACGATACGGGCGCCATGGGCGCCAACGACCCGTCGCTGCACGTGGTCACCTACCATGAGAGCGAGCCCGATGCCCTGTCAGGGGCCAACCCCATCGACCCCGCGAACGCATTCCCCAGCGGCGGGCAGACCGTATGGGCCAGGGTGGCGGCCACGGGCACCGACTGTGCGCGCGCCACCCCCTTCGAGCTCATCGTGGACCCCCTCCCCGTACTGGGGCAGGGGCCCTTCGAGCTGGTGCTCTGCGACGACCAGCAGAGCGGTTCCACCGAGGACCAGGTGAGCATATTCGACCTTGCACAGGCCTCCCCGGTGATCACCGCCGGGGACCTGACCTATTCGGTGTTCTTCTACCTGACCCCCGAGGACCAGGCCAACGGGGTCCCGATCGCGGACCCGGAGAGCTTCCCGAACACCTCCAACCCACAGGTGGTCTACGTGAGCGTGTTCGACGGGGGGTGCCCCGTCGACACCGTGCTGACCCTTAGGGTGCTGCCGGTGCCCAGCCCCGTGGCCCCCGAGGGCCTTGAGGTCTGTGACGGGTCCGCCGGCGACGTGGACGGCGACGGGCAGGACGACGATACCGACACCTCCGACGGGCTCTCCTTCTTCGACCTTACGGCCGCCGAGGGCGAGCTGCTGGACGGGGAGGTGGACGTGGAGGTGACCTGGCACCTGTCCCCTGACGCTGCCGAGGCGGGCGATTCGCCCATTGCCGACCCCACCGCCTTCGGGAACACCGAGGCGGGAGGGCAGACCGTATGGGCCCGCGTGACGCGAACCGTGCCGCCGGCAGAGCTCCCCTGCTGGGCGGTGGTGCCGCTGCAGCTGACCGTCAACCCGCTGCCCGACGGCGGCGCGGAGATCTCCGATGTGGTGGAGTGCCAGTCCCCCCTTACCGGGACGGCCACCATCCTGCTGGAATCCAAGGACGCCGAGGCCCTGGCCACCCAGGACCCCTCCGGTGACTTCACGGCCTATTACTTCGAGTCCGTTGACGATGCGCAGTCCGCCAACCTCCCCGCGGCACTGGCAAAGGACGTGCCCTATGCCTACGGACAGGAGGGGGTCACCATATACGTGGGGATCCTGAACGAGATGACCGGGTGCTGGGCCGGGCCCCTTGAGGACCCTGCCGAGCCATGGGGCCATACCCTGGCCTTCCGCCTGGCCGTGAGGCAGGGGGCGACCGCCCAGCAGCCGGCCCCCTACGTGATATGCGACAACGCCGGGCCCAACGACGGGTTCGCGGACTTCGAGCTGGCCGCACTGGCCGGGGAGATCCTAGGCGCGCAGGACCCCGCCGGTTTCGTGCTGACCTTCCACGAGACCCTTGAGGGCGCCGAGCAGGGGACCGGGGCACTGGCGGACCCCTACCGCAACATCGCCAACCCGCAGGTGGTCTACGCCAGGGTGGAGCCCATTGGGGCCGACCCCCTGGGAAGGGCATGCAGCGCGGTGGTGCCCGTGACCCTCAAGGTCGAGCAGCTCCCGCCGCTGGCCCTTGAGGGGCCCTACAGGATCTGCGTGGACGCCCAGGGCGAGCCCATCGGGGAGGTGTCAGGCGGGGAGTCCCCCCCGGTGATCGACACCGGGCTGCCCCAGCAGGGCTACGCCTTCCTATGGGAACTCGACGGGCAGGTACTGCCAAACCAGGTGGGGCCATCGCTCACCGCCCTTGCCGCCGGGACCTATACCGTGACGGTCACCCAGCTCGACACCGGGTGCACACAGCAGGGGGAGGCAACCGTGGTGGCCTCGTCGCCGCCGCTGGAGTACTCCGCCACGGCCACCGAGGGGGCCTTTGCGGGCACCCACTCCATCACCGTGACCGCACAGGGGCTGGGGAGCTACGTCTTCAGCCTCGACGGGGGGCCCTTCCAGCAGGGCACCGTATTTGACGGGGTCGCCCCGGGCGCCCATACCGTGACCATCGCCGACGCCAACGGGTGCGGGAGCGTGACCGTGGGGGTCGGCGTGGTCGACTACCCAAGGGTGGTCACCCCGAACCAGGACGGGTACCACGATACGTGGAACATCACAGGGATCGCACAGGCCGACCCCGCGGCAAGGATATACATCTTCGACCGCTTCGGGAAGCTCCTGAAGCAGATCAGCCCCACCGGGAGCGGATGGGACGGGACATATAACGGCAACCCCCTGCCCTCGAGCGACTACTGGTTCAGGGTCGAGTACACCGAGGAAGGGCAGCCAAAACAGTTCACAGGGCACTTTACACTCAAACGGTAAAACCGTTTGACCCGTTCAAAACAAAAGGGGCCGCTTTCACGGCCCCTTTTGTTTTTAGTTGGAGAATCTTCGGAGGGGCGTCCCGGCCCTTTATGCATCAAGATGTTTCCCCTGGTCCATAATATAAAATAAG
>PANR01000001.1 GCA_002707695.1 Legionellaceae bacterium | reverse complement strand
TTTTCACATCACGGTGGGATTGATGCTGCTTATAGTCCGTCAACACCGGTACAAATGCTTGTGAAAATGCCCCCTCTGCAAAGAGGCGACGCATGAAATTAGGGATTCTAAAGGCGACGATAAAAGCATCTAGGCCAGCAGCAGCCCCAAACACTTGCGCCAAAATGGCATCACGCACAAACCCCAACACCCTGGATACAAAGGTGTTCGACGCAAAAAGTGATGTCGCTTTAACCAGTTGACGTGACATGGTGCTAGTATGACATGGGTTTACCAAACCGCCAAACACCCATTTCTTGCCACCAGCCTTGATTCTGCTTGACTTTGACAAGAACTCGGGGCATGATCCGGGGCTCATTAAAAATGACGAACAATTAGAGGAAATTATGGCAAATACAGCACAAGCTCGAAAACGCGCTAGACAAGCAACATCACGTCGTGATCACAACATGTCACTACGCTCCAGAATGCGTACTTACGTGAAGCGAGTCTTAGCCGCTATTAAGCTTGGGGATGCCAACAAAGCCAAGGAAGCCCTAAAAGAGGCCGTTCCTGTCATTGACACCATGGTTAGCAAAGGCATCATTCACAAAAACAATGCCGCACGGAAAAAGAGCCGTTTAAACAGCCACGTCAAAAAGCTTAGTACGGCAAAATAGTCCTTCTTCGCGCTTGCGGACCCCAACAATCTCTTCTATGCTTATGATATTGGACGATATAGCACAGGAGAACACCCATGGATTTTATAAACAAGCTCTTTGCCCCCCTCTTTAGAAAACACGATGGCAAAAATGCCTTCCTTCCCTTTGGATCGTTTGCAAAAGGCTATGAACTGCCTGATAAAGCAAAAAAAGACAAAATTGATCAATTTTTGAAAATGTTTTTCATTATTGGCGTGGTCGCGCTAATTATCTCAATTTTGGTAGGTTTTGAATTATTTGTGCTAGTGGTTGTTGTGCTTGGCGTATGGTACTGGGCTCACACCACATCTTTGATAAAAGGCTGCAAAAGCTTCAAGCCGCGCAAGGCGCCTGCCAGCAAAGGCGAATAAACTAATTAAGCAGCCCTCTCTAATTAGGGAGGGCTAGCGCCGCCTCTATCAATCGCTCTTTTCTGAATCACTAAAAAACGCAGCGACCTTTGCCATGAGCTCGGCTGTGCCTTGCTGGCTCACTGCAGAAATTTGAAAAACTGGCCCTTTCCATTTGATTTTATTGACAATCTCTTCGCAACGTGCAGCTGCTTCTTCTGAGGATAATACATCGATTTTATTCAAGACCAGCCACCGTGGTTTTTCAGCTAACGCTTGATCAAATTGCTGAATTTCATGCTCAATAGCCCGAATAGCCTCTACTGGATCGCCTTCCATTGGCGCAATATCCACCACATGCAATAATAATCGCGTACGCATCACGTGCTTTAAAAACTGAACGCCCAAGCCTGCGCCCTCAGCGGCACCTTGAATCAAGCCAGGAATATCAGCTATCACAAAACTTCTTTCTGTATCTAAACGAACCACGCCCAAATTAGGCTGTAACGTGGTAAAGGGGTAATCTGCTACTTTCGGCCTGGCGGCAGAGACGGCACTGATCAACGTCGATTTGCCGGCATTAGGCATGCCAAGCAAGCCTACATCAGCCAAGACTTTTAATGCCATGCGCAGCTCTCGAACGTCTCCCAGCGTCCCTTTCGTTGTTTGACGAGGCGCCCGATTCGTACTGCTCTTAAATCGCAAATTGCCCAGGCCATGAAACCCGCCCTGGGCAACCTTTAGCTCTTGGCCATGTGAGGTGACGTCTCCGAGCATTTCTTCGGTATTAAGGTCATAAACCGTTGTCCCTAGCGGAACCTTGATGAACAAATCTTTACCTTTTTTACCGGTTCGCTGGCGACCTGAGCCATCTTGCCCACGCTCAGCACGGAAAATACGCTGATGACGAAAATCGATAAGCGTATTGATATTTTCATCACCCACGAGAAAAATACTGCCGCCGTCACCGCCGTCACCACCATTCGGGCCACCGAAAGGCACAAATTTCTCGCGTAGAAAACTCATGCAGCCATGACCACCGTTGCCTGCCTCAACACGGATGGTTGCTTCATCAATAAATTTCAACTTCTTCTCCCCGCATAGCCACTTCAGTTAACACCCCCGACCCGGCCGGGAATCCAGCTCAAACTTCGTTGNCATTCCCGCGGAGGCGGGAATCCAGGNCAAACTTCGTTGTCATTCCCGCGGAGGCGGGAATCCAGGTCAAACTTCGTTGTCATTCCCGCGGAGGCGGGAATCCAGGTCTCAATAAATATCCTGGATCCCCGATCAGGTCGGGGATGACAACGGAGCAAAAAAAAAGAACCGTGGACAATAAATAACTGGCTAATACAAAAAAACCTCACTATGTGAGGTTCTCCCAGCAACTCATCTCCCTAAGCAGCTACATCTTCCAATTCAATGGAAACCGTCCGGCGACCTTTTGGCCCAGTTTTAGAAAACTTCACGCGGCCATCGCGTAACGCGTATAGCGTGTGATCTTTACCAATGCCCATATTATTACCAGGGTGATAAGACGTGCCGCGTTGACGAATAATAATATTGCCCGCACGAACAAGTTCACCACCAAATCGCTTCACCCCAAGTCGCTTCGATATCGAATCGCGACCGTTACGAGTACTACCACCTGCTTTCTTATGAGCCATAAATAAACCCTCTATTTAATATCAGTGATTTCCACTTGTGTGAAATGCTGACGATGACCTTGGCGCTTCATGTGATGTTTGCGGCGCTTGAATTTAATAATATTGATTTTCTGATGACGACCATGCTCAACAACCTTGCCGCTCACCTTCGCCTCAGCATAAGGTGCACCAACTTTAAGTGATTCACCCTCGCCCACGAGCAAAACTTTGTCAAAATCAACGGTTTTGCCTGGCTCTAAATCAAGCTTTTCGACTTTGATCTGCTGGCCTTTGGTCACACGATACTGCTTGCCACCGGTTTCAATCACTGCGTACATAATTATCTCACTTCAATCGTCTTTCAAAGAGCCGGCATTCTACGAGAAAGTCTTGCTCATGGCAAGGGTTTCAATTACGATTTGCCCCATGGAAATTACCCAAGCCCAGAAGCTTATCCAGACTGATCTTAAGGCAGTTGACGAGATTATTCACGAGCACCTCCACTCGGTGGTGCCCTTGGCTGAGGAAATCGCTGAATATATTATCAACAGCGGTGGCAAGCGCATCCGACCCACATTGGTATTGCTCAGCGCGAAGGCTTTTGGCTATACCGGCCAGGCCCATCTTCAGCTGGCAGCGATTATTGAGATGCTGCACACGGCCACCTTGCTTCATGATGACGTCATCGATGACTCCAAGCTCAGGCGGGGCCGCAAAACAGCAAATGCCGTTTGGGGCAACCAGGCCAGCGTCTTGGTCGGTGATTTGTTGCATGCGCGCTCCTTCCAACTGATTGCTGAAATGGACCACCCAATGATTACCGATATTTTGGCGTGCGCCACCAGCGTCATTGTTGAGGGTGAATTGCTTCAGCTCATTCACTGCCATGACCCTTTAACCAGCGAGCAAACGTATCTCGAAATCATTCAACACAAGACGGGTAAATTATTCGAGGTTGCTACACATGTCGGACCGGTATTGGCTGACCGAACACTAGAAGAATGTGAAGCCATGGCCTGTTATGGGCGCAATCTTGGCGCCGCTTTTCAAATTATTGATGACGCGCTTGATTACGAAGGTGACGCGACAGTGACCGGCAAAAATATCGGCGATGATCTTGCAGAGGGTAAACCGACCCTGCCATTAATTTATATTCTACAACACGGCAGCACGGCAGAAAAAGCCATTATCAAATCAGCGCTACAAAAACCTGAACATGCTGATATTGCCACGATTCAACAAATTCTTCTTGATAACCACGCAATTGAATACACCAAACAGCGCGCCGAGCAATTTATTAAAGGCGCAAAGCTATCACTGGAATCGATAGCAGAGTCTGAATATCGCATCATTTTAAATGATCTTGCCAACATAGCATTACACCGCGATAAATAACAACGAGACAAGCATGAGTACGCTATCAAAAACCGGCTTAAAACTCTTAAATTACATTGAAAAAGCCAACAACGATTTCAAGATGATTCAAACAGGTGACAAAGTATTAGTTTGTCTATCAGGCGGTAAAGACTCTTTTACAATGCTTAATATTCTTAATTACATGCGGATTCGCTCAAACTATAAATTTGAGTTGTTATCATTTACGCTCGATCAATCTCAGCCCGGTTGGGATGATAACAAACTTAAGCAATGGCTCGAGGCTCGAGATATTCCCTATAAAATTCTAACAGAAGATACTTACAGCATTGTCAAAGAAAAAATTCCTGAAGGTAAAACCTATTGCTCTTTATGCTCGCGTTTGCGTCGCGGTATTATTTATCGTTTTGCGCGTGAGCACGGATTTAATAAAATTGCGTTAGGCCACCATCGTGATGATTTAATTCGTACGCTGTTAATGTCAATTTTATACAGCGGACAAGTCAAATCCATGCCGCCCAAATTGTTAACCGACGATAAACAACATATCGTCATTCGCCCTTTGGCGTATTGCCAGGAAAATGACATTATTCGCTATGCGATGGAACAGGCATTTCCCATTATTCCCTGCAATTTATGCGGCACTCAAGAAAATCTGACACGCCAGCGCGTTAAGCATTTAATTGATGATTTAGCCAAAGAAAACCCTAAAATTCCCAGCAATATTTTGCATGCCATGCAGAGTGTAAAGCCAAGCCAACTCATGGATCATGAGCTCTGGGACTTTAAATCACTAAAAATCAAGTCGTTATCAACAACCAACCATTTGTTTTGAAATATTAAGAAAAACAAATTGCATTAAAGAATCAATAACCTATGATATTGCCAAGGTTAAACAATTATTATACAATGACGCCTGTTTCATAATAACAAGCTCATAACAATTATTATAATAAAGGAGCACAACATGCCTGGCAATGATCGCCCGCGTACGCAGCGGCAACCTTCTATTGAGAGTTTTACACATGGCACCCCCGTTCGTGTCGTTGAATTACCTCCTAAAAAACCCTCACCAAAAGCACCGCTTTTGCATGTTAAAAGGCGCCCAGATGAAGCAGACCTTGATGATGATAACTTACCAAGCAAAGTACTCCGTGCTGCACGTCGAGACAGAAATGTCGCCCACGGACGCAAAAACCGATTCAACGGGTATTTAAAAACACCGCCAAAACAACCTCTCAGAGGCAGCGAGCATTCACCTCTCGCCTATCATCACGAAGGCTCACATTACTCTGCCATAGTCAAAGTGACCGCTGCGGGGCGAACGCTAACTTATCTGGGACGCAACAAACGAGATCACTACGATCATCCATCGACCAGCACAGCATGGTCCGCTGTGAAAAAAATTGCGGCGGCAGAAAAAACGCTGACGACAGAACCTCAACAAATCAATCGTGCGAAAATCACACTGGATTTAATTGACTCTATTCAAGGCAGACAACATTCAGACCAAGAAACTGTCATGAAAGGTATGGCTGTTTGGCATCTGATTCATCGCGGGTTTAGCATTAAAACACCTAGCGGCGAAATATTAAAATCAGCAGCAGATTTTAAAAAACACGGTATCGGGGCTGTCTGGCTACATGTCATTGCCGACAGATTGGGTGGCAAAACGTCAGCTGACAATCTCATGGCTGGCAGTGACAGCTGCAACATGGCTGAAAGAATGATTACTGATGCCTTGATTCAAGCAATGAAGCATCATGCAAATATCCACGGCAAAGAAAATGTTGGTCACTGGGAACTTACCGTGGTCTCAGACAAAGTTGAAGTAACGGGCACCAAACATGCCAAGCGTCAGTTCTGGAAAAACATCGCTCATAAGCAAGTGTATAACTATGTTTATGTTGACGCAAAAGGTAATAAAAGCGAACCGCTAGCATTCACACTTTTCCCGCTTGACCCTAACCCCACGTCGTTTACCAATACGCGAATTAATTTTGGATCCATGTTTGCAGATGTGATGGCAGGCAGGCCTTTATTTGATACATCACAGTCACAATTACCACGGCCTTCTCCTTCAGGCGCAGGAAGTGCATTTGCAAGTGGTGGACGAGCATTGTTCTCCGCACGTTCAGATGCTGCGGCTGGAGCTGCTGCTGGGCCCGCGCCTGATGACAGCGCACTGGGCACAAGTGAAAGCTCAAGCGACGATGATGGCGCAGCAGCAGCTTACACCCCATAACACACTAATAACAATAACGAGGTACAAACAATGCTTTCAAGCCATGGCGCGCAACACCCACATGTTTTTAAACGTCCGCTCAACTTGCAAATGCTCAGAAAAATTGAAGCCGAATTGAGTGAATGTGGATCCATATTTAGTGAGCTAGTATATATCCACGCACGACGCTTCAGCGTTATCACCTCACCGTGCACTCGCTTCGCTCCAAGGGGCGGCGCTAGCAAAACCAGTATTCGCAAGATGAAAAAAGGACACATAGCCCGACTATCACATGATATTCTTGACACTCAGGACCATCTAGAAGACATACAGCGTGAGAACGACGTTAGATTAAGTACATTAGGAAATAAATATGCGGTGCACTTGGGCCGCGCCGCATCTGAATGTAAACGCTACGACCAAAATGGTGTAAACCAGGCACCCTTCACTCAACTTGAAATAGATTTGGTTTGCTATCACAAAGCACGAGAACTCGCAAAAGAGATGACAAGTTTGCTTGATCGTTGCAGAGAGGAAACAAGCCGATGCTGGGACAAACTCCCTCAAGCTGCGAAACAACACTCTTTCGTAAAGCGAGGCCTAAAGTTTTAAATTGACTGCATACTGACAGCCACGCCAGGCAATTGCGGCTTAAATATTTATAGGCGCCATCAAGAAGGTTTATTCATCCAAGCAGGGTTTTTAATAAAGCAGGCAGCAAAGACACTCACGAGAATGGCAATAACCAGCACGCTCATGGCGAACTGATAATCACCTGCCACATAAACATGCACGCCATTTAATGTTTTACCAGACGCATGCCACTCGACCAAAAATCCCACCAACGGCTGAATCAATGCGCCAACTAAAATAGATGCCATGTTGGCAAAGGCAACGGATGTACCCGCCACACTTCGTGGATTAATTTCACCTGACAAGGTGTATGAAATAGTCACACCAGCATTGGCAAAACCAAATAGAAACACGATCAGCATTAAGTTAACATTCGACATATGTGCATATAGCATCAGAACGCCTAACACTAAACTGACAAGCGAACCACCCATCATATATTTTTTGCGATCTCTGGTTACATCGCTGCACCACCCCAGGACTATACTGCCAACACCAAACCCAATAAAAATTAAGCTCACCATAAATGCCGCCAATACAGGCGATAAATGATGAACTTTTTCCATAAACACCACTCCCCAGAATTCACCAAAGACAACCGTTGGCACATAAAGCATTCCGACGTAGAGTGCGTTAATCCAGCTGTTTGGGTTTTTTAAGACAACTACAAACCCCTGCAATAATTTATAGTGCTCGGTAGTAGTTAACACATGCTGTTTTGCTCTTTTGAGCCATAATAACGCCGCCATTGCAATCAAGATAAACAACACTGAAATAACCCACATACTCTCACGCCAACCGATCACATTCATCAAATGCCGAAACGGTGCATCGCCCAGAGCTGCGCCTAACATGCCCAACCCCTGCGTAATGCCGACCATCATGCCGAGTCGCTCCACTGGAAACCAAACCGTCGCTAACTTCACCGCGGCAATAAAAGCAAACGCTGCGCCAAAACCCAAAATAAAGCGCGCAACAAGTATGAGAAAAAAAGTAGGCGACAATGCAAATAAAATACAGCTTATTCCACAAACCAAGCTTGAAATGGCAATTAAATTTTTTGAACCAAATCGATCAAGCAACATACCAGCGGGTACTTGCATGGAAACATAGCCAATATAAAATAAAAACGCCAAACCTCCCAGCGCTATTGAGCTCACTTGAAACGTTTCAATCAAGTTTTGCAGCATAATGCCAGGGGCTAATCGCGGGAAATACTGTGCAAGAAAAAAAACTGCACCTATCCCCCAAAATAACCAACTTTTTTTATTATTCATTGTCATATTTTATTCCTAACTCGCTCGACGCGTTAGCCAAAGCGCTAACATCGAAAAAAGAAAAATCGGCAGCAACGCTGCAAAAAATGGTGGAACTTGAAAGACCAAACTAAATGATCCTAAAAACCGGTTGAGCAAAAAGAACACGCAACCAAATAACACGCCAATCACAACACGCAAGCCCATTGTCATTGTACGCATTGATCCAAACACAAAGGGTAATGCTAATAAAATCATCACCAACGTTGCCAACGGTTGAAATATACGCTGCCAGAAAACAAAACTATATTGCGTTGACGACAGATCATTTTCATCTTGATAATGAATAAATTCAGCAAGTTTTGTAAGCGACATCATCTGCGCATCAAGCGAGAAAAAGCCAAATGATTTTGGATCAATCTCTGCATGCCAGATTTGCTGGTCGTCACTCGTCACCGTTGTTTTACTAGGATTCGTGTAGTGCGTTGTTACAAGGTTATGCAGATACCACTGACCATGCTGATAGCTTGCCGATTTGGCATAGCCTGCTGTTTGTAGCTGCAAATTATTATTGAAATGAAAAATGCTTAATCCCTTCAGATGTGATCCAGGCAAAATTTTATTGATATAAATAAAATCATTAGCATCACGCAACCACATGCCGTTTTCTGTCTGAGTCGCTTGACCGCCCGATTGCGCAATGGCTTTTTGCTGATCGGCAAAATAAGATAAGCTCGGCCCAAACCCCTCGCCAATCACTGATGCAACTGCAATTAAAATGATAGACGCCATCAATACGGTCGAAACGATTCGGCCAACGCTTACGCCTGCTGCTCGCATCACATTAATTTCATTATGTGAGGCCATCAAACCCAAGCCAATGAGACTGCCGATCAACACAATCATAGGAAATAAGCTATAAATATTGAGTGGCAGCGTCAATAAAACATAACTAAACGCCCGCCACAAACCATAGTTTCCCTGGCCTATATCATTGAGCTCACCAATAAAGCTGGTAAACGCATACAATCCAAGAATAATGAATAACACGAGCAAAATAGACTTGATAACTTGCCACGCAATGTAGTTAGAAATAAGTTTGGGTTTCATGTCCGCCTCATCCAACGCAAACTATAACCCATCCAACGCCACAGCAGCAACAACACTAAAACGAGCAAGAGCAAATGCACCCACCAAATGCCAATCCAGCCTGGAATACTGCCTTCATCAACCCAGCCTCGTGCCAAGAATAACAAATTTACATAGATAATAGCAATCACAACGGCTGGTAACAATTGGGCAAAACGTCCATGGCGTGGATTGGTTTGGCTCAATGGTACCGCTAAAAGTGCTAGCAATAGCACGGCCAATGGTGTCGCTAATCGCCACTGCAACTCTGCCGCATAATGTTTATTGCTAAATATATGGGGCAATAAACGCCAGGTGGAAAACACACTGAGATCATCATCAGACGAGCTTTCGTCAGGAATCATATCAAAACGCTGGCCATACTGATTAAAATGCGTTTTTTGCGCATTGAGCTGGCCGGGTTGAACTTGATATCGATAGCCATTGTTAACCACGACAAACGGTTGTTTACTGTCTTTGCGAACCGCCTCGTGCCCACCCTGGCCAGTTACCACCAGCCAACGAGGATGATCAGGTGATTTTGTCGATAATTGCTGTGCGAAAAAAACATTCTTCATCGTTTTTCGATCATGAGAAAGCTGCTCAACATAATAAACACGCTGACCGTTAGGTGAACTCATAAAGCGTCCAGGCAAAATTCTTGATACCACACTACCGCTTTCAGCGCGGAGTAATAGCACATTTCGCTTTTGTGAAAATACTGGGCTTAGCCAACACGTCATCAGCAAGGTAAATAAGGCAAATATGCCGGCGAAACGAAACGTGAATCGAAGGAGTTGGCGCTGGCTAAAACCATTAGCAAAAATAACCGTCATCTCAGACTGCATATATAAGCGGCCATATGCCAACAATACGCCCAAAAACAACGTCAGCGGCAAGAGCAACGACAAGAGCAATGGAATCTGCAAGAGCACCAAATGCAGCAACATTGAAGCAGCAAACTGCCCGCTGGCCACTTTACCTAAGTAGATAATGAAATAGTTGCAAAGCAAAAGAAAGATCAATATTGCCGTCACCACCACTGTGGCAAACAAGACTTCGCGCAGTAAATACCGATGAATAATCATCAGGCAATTGTAGCGGATAGCAAAAATGAAAGGAAGCCACTTAACCCCCTAGCTAGCTCGAGGCAGCCAAATAGACAGCGCTAACGCCATAAACCATCCAACCTCAAATATGTTTAAAAAATAACCATGTTTGACGGTCGCCGTTTGTGATTATAATAGAGGTTTGCTAAGATGCCTGCCTATATTCAACCAAGGCAACTATCAGATATGACAGACATGAAAATAAATTATCAAACCATCACGACAGCGCTTGATCAGCTCAATTCACACTGCATTATTATCGCGGTCGATCAAGATAATAAGTTCAATAAGTCAGGCAAGCAGCTTGACCGCCTCATGGAAAATTATTTGTCCGACCTAGCTGCTCGAGATGACCTTCGTGGCGACATAGGTAAATCATTATTGCTACCCCTCGATAACGACCAGCTCCAGCGTGTATTGATTGTTAACATTGGCGACAGCAAAAAACTTTCCGCTAAGGATTATCAAAAAATACTACGCAAAGTCGCTGATGCCTTAAAACATTATCGCATTCAACACTGTGTCAGCACGTTGCATGAATTAACGATTCGTGGTTTTGACTTAAAACAAAAAATTCAACAATTTGTTTCAGCCATTCAACATGTTTTTTATGAATTTGATCAATTCAAATCCGAAAAAAACAAAATGACATTGGCCTCGGCAAGCTTTCTTGTAGATGGAAAAAATCGTCGCCAAGCTGCTCAAGGCATTCAGTACGGCCAAGCCTTGGCAGATGGCATGACACTTTGCCAAGATCTTGGCAACACCCCGCCGAATGTGTGTACACCAAGCTATCTTGCCAAAGAAGCTGATAAACTCGCAAAAACCTATAGCAAAATTACTACTAGCCATCTTAACGAAGCTGAAATGAAAAAACTGGGCATGGGCGCGTTTTTGTCGGTGAGCCAAGCAAGCACCGAGCCGGGCAAGCTCATTACACTGCATTACAAGGGCAAAGCAAGCAAGTCGCCTATTGTACTTGTTGGCAAAGGCATTACGTTTGATACAGGTGGCACTAATTTAAAACCATCAGCAGGTATGGCCGATATGAAGTATGACATGTGTGGTGCAGCCAGCTTGCTTGGCACTATCAAAGCAGTCGCGGAATTAAACTTGCCAATCAATTTAATCTGCGTCATTGCCTCAGCCGAAAACATGATTGACGGTGGCGGTAATCGCCCAAGTGATATTGTTAAAACATTATCTGGCAAAACCGTTGAAATATTAAATACCGATGCAGAAGGTCGATTGGTGCTGTGTGATACTTTGACCTATATAGCAAAATACAAACCTCAATTGGTAGTTGATGTGGCCACATTGACTGGTGGAGCAATTGGCGCATTGGGTTTTGAAACCACAACGCTTTTCAGCAACAATCCCGCTTTAGCTAACCGTTTGCTAAAAGCAGGCGAAAAAAGCCTTGACCCTGCCTGGCAACTCCCTATGACCGACGAAGGTTACAGCCATCTCGAAAGCAATCATGCTGATCTGTCGAATGTACGACAGCATGGTGACACTGTTGTTAAAGCGATGGTTGGAGCGTGTTTTCTATCTAAATTTACGGAAAGCTATGTCTGGGCACACCTGGATATTGCTGGCACAGCTGCGGTTTATGGACATAACAAACATGCAACCGGCCGGCCTGTTCCGCTGTTATTAGAGTTTTTGAGCAACACAAAATAAAGAGCGTGCCATGCGAGCTGACTTTTACTACATCCCTGATGAAAATCACTTGCACTTCGCTTGCCGAATTGCTCAAAAAGCATTTGAGAACAACCATCAAGTTTATATTCATGTTAGTAGTGATGCAGAGGCTGATGAACTGAATAAGCTACTCTGGACATTTCAACAAAACAGTTTTGTTCCACATGGTTTGCTGGGTGATTATAAAGATGATCCTCCGCCTATCGAAATCGGCGCGGGAGATAAGCCAGAACATCACGACGATGTATTAATCAATCTGTCGCTCGATATGCCTCACTTTGCTCAAGGTTTTAAGCGAGTATTGGAAGTGATTGCAAACAACAATAATGGCAACACACAAGCAAACCATCGCAAAAAACGCTACCAAGACGCTCAGTTTGAGATTCACGAACATGATCTACGTCAATAACACAAACTGTGCACATAAGCAGAGATAATCATGGATAAAACCTACAACCCAAAAGACATTGAACAAACTACCTATAAAACCTGGGAAACGACAGGTGAATTCAAACCAAATGGTAGCGGTGAAGCCTATGCTATTGTATTACCCCCACCTAACGTAACAGGTAATCTTCATATGGGGCACGGCTTTCAAAATGCGATCATGGATACACTCATTCGTTACCACCGCATGCGAGGCAATAACACGTTATGGCAACCTGGCGTTGATCATGCAGGGATTGCTACACAAATGGTTGTCGAAAATCAGCTTGCCCAATCAGGCAAAACACGTCATGACTTCAGCCGAGATGAGCTGATGGCGCGCGCATTTAGCTGGAAAGCTGAATCAGGCGGCAACATTACTCGCCAAATGCGACGTCTGGGCTCTTCGCCTGACTGGACACGCGAGCGATTTACATTAGATGATGACTATGCAGCGGCTGTAAAAAAAGTTTTTGTTCAACTATACGACGAAGCTCTCATTTATCGCGGTAAACGTTTAGTCAACTGGGATCCGCATTTTAAAACTGCTATTTCGAACTTAGAGGTCGTTCAAGAGGAAGAAGATGGTTTTATCTGGCACATTCGATACCCCTTAAGTAATAACCAGGGAGAAATTATTGTTGCCACCACACGTCCCGAAACCATGCTCGGCGACACTGCCGTTGCCGTTAACCCTGACGATGAACGCTACAAACACCTAGTTGGCAAAATGATTATGCTACCCTTAGCTAATCGAAGCATCCCAATTATTGCGGATGATTACGTCGAAAAAGATTTTGGGACAGGCTGTGTCAAAATAACACCTGCTCATGATTTCAATGATTATGAAATGGGCAAACGCCATGATTTACCCATGATTAATATCTTCACTGAAGACGCTCATATTAACGAACATGCGCCCGAGGCATATCGTGGTCTTGAACGATTTACAGCGCGCAAACAGATCTTAAAAGATTTAGACTCACAAGGCTTGCTAGTCAAAACTGAAAAATACAAAGTCAAAGTACCCCGAAATGATCGCGGCAATACGATTTTAGAACCTTACCTGACCGACCAATGGTATGTTAAAGCAAAACCATTAGCCGAACCTGCTATAGAAGCTGTTAAACAAGGTAAAACAACGTTTGTGCCTGATAACTGGACAAAAATTTATTTTCAATGGTTAGAAAATATTGAAGATTGGTGCATCAGCCGTCAACTGTGGTGGGGACATCGCATCCCTGCTTGGTACGATGAGCAAAACAATATTTACGTTGCTGATGATGAAGCATCAGTACGTCAAAAATATCAACTTGATGATACTGTAAAACTCAGACAAGAAACCGATGTGTTAGACACCTGGTTTTCTGCCGGTTTATGGCCTTTTGTCACCTTGGGTTGGCCAGACAAAACGCCTGAACTCGACACATTTTATCCTACGAGTGTTTTGGTCACTGGCTTTGACATCATTTTCTTTTGGGTTGCGCGCATGATGATGATGGGCTTGAAGTTCATGGGTGATGTGCCATTCAAGCAAGTTTATATCACTGGGTTGATTCGTGATTCGCACGGACAGAAAATGTCTAAGTCAAAAGGTAATGTGCTCGACCCTATTGATTTAATTGATGGAATTGATCTTGAAACGCTTGTCAAAAAACGTACGCAAAACTTAATGCAGCCCAGCATGCGTGAAAAAGTTGAAAAAGCAACGCGCAAAGAGTTCCCCGATGGCATTGCTGCATATGGTACCGATGCATTGCGCTTTACTTTTTGTGCATTAGCAACAAATGGTCGTGACATTCGTTTTGATGTGGGTCGTTTAGCGGGGTATCGAAATTTTTGTAATAAACTTTGGAATGCAACGCGTTATGCATTGATGCAAGTTGAAAACAACCCTGTAAAGATACAAAAAACAACTGTAACAAGCACGATAAACCGCTGGATTCTCACTCGACTGCAAACCGTCACACAACAAGCTCATTATTATTTTGATGCTTACCGATTTGATTTGCTTGCACAATTGCTATACGAATTTATTTGGGCTGAATTCTGCGACTGGTATATTGAACTTTCAAAATCAAATTTACAGGATGAGCAATTAAAAGAGGAAACGTTGCACACACTGTTTACTCTGTTAGACAACATTGTTAGGTTGCTACACCCCATTATGCCATTCATCACAGAAAGCATTTATCAACACATCAGTCAATACACCGGCAATCACGGCAGCATTATGTCAACGCGTTATCCTGAATTTGACCATACACTGGTCGATGAAAAAGCTGCAAGCGATACTGAGTGGCTACAAGCCGTGATTATGGCTGTCAGAAATATTCGTGGCGAAATGAATATCAGTCCAAGCAAAAAACTCGCCGTTATCTTCAATAAAGGCAGTTCACGCGATAAATCTCTCAGTGAAGAGCTCAAACCCTATCTTATTAACCTTGCTAAACTATCAAACCTTACCTGGCTTGATGGGCAAGCGCCTGCATCTGCCACTGCACTGGTGGGAGATCTTGAAATTTTAATTCCGATGAGCGACTTAATTGATAAGGAAGAAGAAATTCAGCGTTTAAACAAAGAAATTGCCAAACAAGAAAAAGACTTAGAAAAAATTCAGTCTAAGCTGGGCAATAAAAACTTTATTGATAAAGCGCCTGAATCTGTCGTTGCTGAAGAGAAAGATCGATTATCCATTTGCGAGCAAGCTCTAGCAAATCTAAAAGTGCAGTTGGATAAAATAAATAATATGTAGGCTTTCCTTGCTATAACCCTGACGAATTTTTATTACTACTTACGTGACTTTTTGTTGTCATTCCCGCGGAGGCGGGAATCCAGTACCGTAGCCCGTATGAAGCAAAGCGTAATAAGGGTCTAAAACTACACCTTCAAATGCTTAAATGCGCGCAACACCCTACGCACTGACACCAACTGCTTCCAATAACGGTGGCCTTTTTTACCAGGCAACCGAAAGTTTGGCGTGACAATATTCAATTGTTTAGCCAATGGCTTCCAATGCAACGTATTGCTTTTGCGATTAAAAATAGACACCACTGGCAAGCCAAGACATGCGGCCAAATGGCCAGGACCTGAATCATTCGCAATGACAGCTGCAGATTCGTACAAACAAATAGCTAACTCTTCAAGCGTCGCACATACCTTGACGCTAAAAGGTTGTTCGGACAATACACGGCGCTCTTCAAACTCAGAAGACGCCAAAATAAACATAGGTTGATACCCCAGCAACTGAAGCTCATTGGCAAGCTTTAAATACTTTTCGATTGGCCAATTTTTTTCGGCATTCGTACTAGTAACATGAAGACAAACTCGCTGCGGGTATCGACAACGCTGGTACTGCGCTGGCGGTGAAATACCGTTAGTATCGTCATACCACTGCAACTTCATTTCATTAATAAATAATTTTTTTAAATTATCAAGATAATGCTGTTGACGATCAAAATCGCGTTTGCTCGCAACAACACAATGCGTCAACTGCTCGGAAGACAGTTTTTCCGGTAAAAACTTTTTATCGAGATAAACCAACTCATGAGATTCAATGACCGAAGGAATACGAGCAGCATCGGGCACAGCTTGAATACGAAACGCTGGAAACCAATGATCAAGCTCTCGCAACGTTTGGTTAAAGACTTCCACTCGATAACCATTTCTGACCGCATTATGAGCCAAGGTCAATGTGAGCAACGCATCACCTATGCCAGTTCCGGGAAAAATTGCCATAGTTTTGTCAGTTGATTGATTCATTGTTATAACCTATTTACTTCTTTTTTACGTTGCGCGCCATGCAGGATGTAATCATTCCCACGCAAGTGGGAATCCAGATCAAAATAAATATTCCTGTATCCCCGCCTTCGCGGGGATGACAACGATAAAGGTTTTAAACCTCATCCTCCAACCATGCATTTGCTTTGACTTGCTCATCAATCGCTTTGAGCTGCGTCAATAAATCTTCTAATTTGCTCAAAGGCCATGAGTTTGGTCCATCACTTAATGCTTTTTCGGGGTTTGGATGCGTTTCCATAAACACACCTGCAACACCCACTGCCACTGCAGCGCGTGCAAGCACGGGCACAAATTGGCGTTGACCGCCAGAGGTTGCACCTTGCCCACCTGGCAACTGCACCGAATGTGTCGCATCAAAAACAACGGGGCAACCTGTATTGCGCATAACTGTCAATGAACGCATATCAGAAACCAAATTGTTATAACCGAAACTCACGCCCCTTTCACAAACCATAATAGTTTCATTCCCTACAGCCTGTGCTTTTTTAACAACATGCTCCATATCCCAGGGTGCTAAGAACTGCCCTTTCTTAATATTCACCGGCAATCCTTGCTTAGCCACATTTTGAATAAAATTAGTTTGCCGACATAAAAACGCGGGCGTTTGCAGCACATCAACAACGCTGGACACCTCTTTAAGCGGAGTGTCTTCATGGACATCCGTTAACACGGGCACGCCAATTTGTTTTTTTACTTTTTCTAAAATAGCCAACCCTTTTTCAACACCCAATCCCCGAAAACTGTTTGCAGAGGAACGGTTAGCTTTGTCAAACGATGACTTATAAATAAATGGAATATTTAATTTTTCAGCAATAGCCTTGAGCTCACCCGCTGTGTCCAACGCCAGCTGCTCAGTTTCAATGACACAAGGACCTGCAATAATAAATAGTGGCTGATCTAGACCGACTTCAAACCCACAAATTTTCATGATTTTTCTACCTTGTTTTTTTCAACTTGCTTAGCCGCATGAAACGCTTTTGCTGCATCAATAAACCCAGTGAATAGTGGATGCCCATCACGTGGTGTTGAGGTAAATTCAGGATGAAATTGACAAGCCACAAACCATGGATGATCTGGCAACTCAATCATCTCGACCAAAGCCATATCTTGTGAATGACCCGAAACGATTAAACCGGTTTTTTCTAATAACGGCACCAACCCACCGTTGACTTCATATCGATGACGATGGCGCTCTACCACTTCATCTTGGCCGTAAAGCTTGTGCGCCAATGTTCCCTTGGTTAAATGGCAGACCTGGCCACCTAAGCGCATAGTCCCACCCATATCAGAATCTTCGTGACGCTTTTCAATATCACCCGCTGCATTAACCCACTCAGTCACCAATGCCACAACTGGATTTTTCGTCGTTGTTGAAAATTCTGTACTGTTTGCATCTTTCATACCCGCGCAATGACGCGCAAATTCAATCACTGCCACCTGTAATCCAAGGCAAATTCCTAAGTAGGGCACCTTATTTTCCCGAGCAAACTGTGCCGCCAAAATCTTGCCTTCAATGCCACGACCACCAAAACCACCTGGCACCAAAATAGCATCATACTCACGTAGAAAATCCGTGCCTTTGCTTTCAACAAGTTCTGCATCAATATAATCAACATTCACTTTGGTTAAGGTATGAATACCCGCATGAATTAACGACTGATTTAAAGACTTATAAGCATCGGGAGTTGCAAAGTATTTCCCAACCATTGCAATCTTAACTTCACCTTCAGGATGCGTATGCGCATGCAACACTTTTTCCCACTCACCCAAGTTTGCAGGCTGTGCATGTAACCCTAAGTGATCACAAACGATATCATCAACACCTTGCCGATGAATTTCAAAAAGAATTTGGTAAATACTTTTTACATCCAGCAAAGGCACAACCGAATGCTTATCTACATTGGTAAACAATGCGATTTTATCACGATCACTCTCACTAATTTCACGACTGCAACGACAAAACAAAATATCAGGTTGAATACCCAAAGAGCGAAGCTCTTTCACCGAGTGTTGTGTTGGCTTTGTTTTCAGCTCGCCTGCTGTTTTGATATAGGGCACTAAGGTCAAATGAATATACAGCACACTGTCACGACCACAATCGACGCGCATCTGACGAATGGCTTCGATAAAAGGCTGTGACTCGATGTCACCGACAGTCCCACCAATCTCAACAAGCGCCACATCATAGCCCTCGCCCGCGAGTTTAATTCGATGTTTAATTTCATCAGTAATGTGAGGAATAACTTGTACGGTGCCGCCAAGGTAATCACCACGGCGCTCTTTTTGAATGACATCGGCATATATTCGCCCACTGGTGAAGTTATTTTTCTGAGACATCTTGGTGCGCACAAATCGCTCATAGTGACCCAAATCGAGATCGGTCTCTGCCCCATCTTCAGTGACATAGACCTCACCATGCTGGAATGGGCTCATCGTGCCCGGGTCAAAATTAATATAGGGGTCGAGCTTCATCATGGTCACTGTTAGACCACGTGCCTCCAAAATGGCCGCCATAGACGCCGACGCCAACCCCTTACCTAAAGACGAAACCACCCCACCGGTGACAAATATATATTTGGTCATATTTTCCTCAAATGATTAATCAATTACGGCAGGAAGAATAGTCTACCACAGCCCGATGAAAAGTGTAAGAGTCCATTGACTTGACGCGGCCAAAAAGACCGACTAGTCTATTCAGGTTAGTTGGAATAAATTGAAAAGGAGAACTTCATGTCTACTTGGCGTAATTTGTTTGTTTGGGTTGCCATTATTTTTGCAATTGTTATGGCTATCCTTGGTATTTCACTCCCACGCAGTGGTGTTCAAATCATCGGTGTTATCTCTGATTTCTTTGACATCATGTTGCCTTTCCTAGCGGTTGCTGCATTAGTTAACTACCTTTGGAAAAGCTGCTGCTGTAACGACAAGCAAGGCTAATTGCTCGTTGATTTATATTGATGACGGCCTAGGCTCTATGAGCCTGGGCCGTTTTCTTTTAGCAAGATCTCGTCTTTCAATCGCTGCAACTTAACACCGCCCCAACAAATTTCTGGCTTTGCATCGTAACGTGAAGCAATTAAATCTTGGAGAATGTGTTGCATTTTTACCGTACTTGGCAATACACAACCCTGCAACTGCAACCAATAACGCATCACATTGGCCTGTCGGTTTGGTAAAAATGCTTTGAGCTTTTTAGCCGACAGCCGCTTGCCATCAAGCTTCACTTGCTGCAAATCTTCAGCCGCTAACGTTTCGAGCAATTCACTCGCTGATGCGCAATGCTGTGCGGAACGACTCATCGCCTCTACAGCTGCAGGCCTTACTTGTTTAAGCAACGGCATCACCTTTGCACGTAAAAAATTTCGTTGATATTGTAAGTTTTGATTGCTCTGATCATCGACCCAAGACAACGATTGTTGCTTTGCATATTCGACTAAGGCTTCCTGACTCACCGACAACAATGGACGAGCCAAAAACCCTTGAGAAAAAGGCATAATTGCAGGCATCGCCGATAAGCCTTTTACACCTGCACCACGCAACAGCTGGAGCAACACAGTTTCTGCTTGATCATCTTGGTGATGTGCCGTCACTAGATACGCATTTTCCGGCAAGTGTTTTGCAAACACATGATAGCGCGCTTCCCTTGCAGCAGCCTCTACGCTCTCACCCTTCGTAGGGTTAACATTCACATCAACCAGTTGAATAGGTACATTGAGTTGCTCACCAACACGCTTGCAATGCGTCACCCACACATCAGCTTCTTTTTGCAAATGATGATTCACATGAATAGCAGATAATCGCAGTCCAGAAACAGCTTCGCGCAACTTGGCCAACGCATGAAGCAACACATGCGAATCAACACCGCCACTATAACCAACAACAACCGTTGTTGAAGCGGTGAGATTATTTAAAAATGTTTCCAGTGTTTTTTTTATCATATGATTGGTATTCATATTGTCATCCCCGACCTGCACCCAGAGGGCACTTATCGAGTATCTAGAATATTTATTAAAACTGGATTCCTTTCAGCGCTACGCATTCCATGCTCCGCTTGAAAGCCTGCCCTCGACTCCTGTCTCTGGCGTTCAGCGGGAAAAAGCTCGCGCTTTTTCTATCTCCACTTCACCCTTCGCGGGAATGACAGCGTGGTTTACTGCGAAGTTGTACTTTTTCACAAACCCTAATTGGCCATGGACGGCCAATTTGGAGAGACCCATGGATGGGCTTGAGCGTGTTTGTGAAAAAGTACAACTTCCCAGTAAAGCACATCGAGAAACCAATCAACGGATTAGCCGCTCATACCGCCGCCCCAACAACTGACTCACCGGCATATCAACAAATTCGGCCAACTTATCTTTCAGCACAATGTGAACACGCTTCATGATTTCTTTAACATTGCGGTGCGCACCACCCAAAGGCTCAGGAATCACCTCATCAATCACACCCAAACGAATAATCTCATCAGCCGTCACTTTCAGCGCCGCAGCAGCCTGTGGCGCTTTCTCGGGGCTTTTCCAAAGAATCGAGGCACAACCCTCCGGGCTAATAACCGAATACACACTATACTCAAGCATCATGACACAATCGCCGACGCCAAGCGCTAACGCGCCGCCAGAGCCGCCCTCACCAATGACGATACAGATAATAGGGGTCTTGAGCTTGGCCATTTCAAATAAATTACGTGCAATTGCCTCACTCTGGTTATGCTCCTCGGCGGTAATACCTGGATAAGCCCCAGAGGTATCAATAAACGTCACCACTGGAATCTCATATTTTTCGGCTAGCTTCATTAATCGCAAACATTTGCGGTAATCCTCTGGTGAGGGCATTCCAAAATTACGCTCAAGCCGATCAGCTGTTTTTCGCCCCTTCTCGTGCCCCATCACCATGACTGGAGCACCGTTAAACCGTGCCAGGCCAGCAATAATTGAGCTACCCTTAGAGCCGTGTCGGTCACCAAAGAGCTCGTCAAAATCAGTAAAAAGGTGCTCAATATAATCACTGGTATGGGGTCGCTGGGCATGCCGAGCAAGCTGAACCTTCTGAAACGGCGTGAGTTTGCTAAAGATGGATTTGGTCAACTGCCGGCTTTTATGCTCAAGCTTGGCAACCTCTTCGTCTATATTAATAGTCTCATCACCGGTCAAATGTTGTAACTCTTTGATTTTAGCTTCGAGCTCTGCAATTGGCTGCTCAAAATCAAGAAAATTCATCGCTTTTTACCCTCACTCATTCTTTATATGGGCCAATATACCACGGAGTTGGTTGCTAACCAACGCCCACAGATAGGGTCATATCTGAACAAAAACTACCATATCTTGTTGTCAAACAAAAACTTGAGCAAAAATTAATCGTCAAAAGTTGCTTTTCGACCCTCAACTGCTAAACCTAGAGTAACCCTCAGAGAAGATTATGAGGGTATGGAGAAATACTACCACGAGGCTCTAGCTGCAAACTAAGCGCTTTGTGGAAAACAAGGAGGATATACCTATGAACACCCCCATGAAAATGGCTATCTTGGCGAGCACATTAGTCCTGAGCACCGCCTTGGCAACACCCCGAGGTCCGTATATTGGTGCAGGCCTTGGCTTCTCAGATACAAACAATGGCACTGGCAACTTTGAAAATACGTTGCGTCAAGACCCACAATCAGGTGCAGTAAGCGACACCACTGGGTTTGGTGGTCGTGCTTTTGTTGGTTATCGATTCATTAAATATCTCGCTGCAGAAGCAGGCTTCACTTATTTTGCCAACGCTAAAGCAGATGACATGGCCTATGATAACGGCACAACGAATGTCAGCGGTAAACTGAGAGAACACGCTTATGATATTTCTGCAAAAGCGTTTTACCCGCTTGCCGCACAAGTTGATCCATTTGTTGACCTTGGTGTTGCCTACATCAAAAGTAATACCACATTGAGCGGCAACAACAGTGGCCGTGATCATAGTGGCGCTTCACTCCGCTATGGTGCTGGTATTAACTTTAATATCACCCAACAATTTGCAACCGGTTTCAGCTGGGATCGCATACATTCGAGTAATGATATCGAAAATGCTGATTTAATTGCGCTTAACTTTACTTATTCGTTTCTTTCGTAGCATAACATCGTCTTTTCCCTCCCTGATAAGGGAGGGAAAAACAAAACCACTCCGAACGGAGTGCTAGCAGCGACTTAGTTCGCATTGCACCTAAGCTCTTTTATGAGCAACGGGCAAGTGGGGGTGTTAGCGCTTCGTTCAGAGTGGTTTTTTTAATATTCGACTTCAACAGCGTCTTGGTTTAACAGCGCTTTTAATTGATCTAACAACTCATCTTCCGGCCGAACCGCCCAACTGCGATCCAAAGGCAAGACAGCCTCTGCTTTGGCTTGTTGGTAATGAATACGAATGGGGCATGACCCACCGCGATAGGCTTTTAACACATCGGCTAATGCTTGAGAAAATGATTGATCTTTTTGATCAGATGCCACATTTAAGCGTAAACGCCGTGCAAATTGCTCGCGTGCTTGCGACATTGACATCACACGTTTACAACTCATGCGGTAACTCCCCGTGTAATCGTCGATTGACACATCACCTTCAACCACCAACACTTCATCAGATTGCAACAAATCTTTTGCTTCACGATAAACATCAGCAAACACCGCAAGCTCGACGCGCGCAGTATCATCATCTAAAGTAACAAACGCCATGCGATCACCTCGCTTGGTCATCATCGTACGAATGCCGGCAACCAATCCTGCCACAATCACCGTATTTTTACCGCTCGGTTTTAACTTTGCTAATGTACCCGCTGTAAAATTGGCAAGCTCTTGGCGATAGGGTGTCATTGGATGTCCGCTTAAATATAATCCCAGCGTTTCCTTTTCGGCTTGCAAACGAATTTTATCGGGCCATGGTTTGATGGCTTCTAGATGCGGATGTGCTTGCTTGCTAATGTCAACTTCACCAAACAAATCATCTTGTTGCTGCGCTTGATGCCGAAGCGTTTGTTCTGCCGCTTGCATTACTGATGGTAAATTTTCTAATAACTCAGCACGGTGCTTACCAAGCGCATCCATCGCGCCCGATTTAATTAACGCCTCCATCACACGTTTGTTTGCTTTTCGCATATCAATGCGACAACAAAAATCAAATAAATCAGCAAATGGACCCTGCGCCTTTCGATTCTCTAAAATAACATCAATCGCCGCACCACCTGCACCTTTAATAGCGCCCAAACCATAAACAATTTCGCCAGCATCATTAACGGTAAACTTGTAATCACTTTCGTTAATGTTGGGCGGCAAGATTTTTATACCTTGGCTGACAGTATCAGCAAAGAACCTAACTACTTTATCGGTATGATCCATGTCAGATGACAACACAGCTGCCATAAATTCTGCGGGGTAATGTGCTTTTAACCATGCCGTTTGATAAGCGATTAATCCATAAGCTGCGGAATGTGATTTATTAAATCCATAACCGGCAAATTTTTCCATTAAATCAAATATTTTTTCCGCCTGAGCTTTTAAAACACCACGCTCAACAGATCCATCAACAAATTTTTGTCGCTCGCGCGCCATCTCTTCAACTTTTTTCTTACCCATCGCGCGTCGCAACAAATCGGCGCCGCCGAGCGTGTAACCCGCAAGCTCTTGCGCAATCTGCATGACTTGCTCTTGGTAAAGAATTACACCATATGTAGGCTTTAAGATTTTTTCTAGTTTGGGGTGTGGGTATTCAATGCGAGCGCGGCCATGACGACGGTTGACAAAATCATCCACCATGCCTGATTGCAGTGGGCCTGGGCGAAACAGTGCAACAAGCGGCACGATATCTTCAAAACAAGTAGGTTGCAGCTTCACAACCAGCTCTTTCATGCCACGCGACTCTAATTGAAAAACAGCGGTAGTCTGACCTGCGCGTAATAATTCAAATGGTTTTTCATCTTCCAACGGAATTTGACTAATATCGAGCAGTGGTTTTTTTTCTTTTTTTAATCTAGCATTAATATTTTGTACCGCCCAATGAATAATAGTCAGCGTTCTTAATCCTAGAAAGTCAAACTTTACCAGACCAATGGTTTCAACATCATCTTTATCAAATTGTGACACGGCATTATGGCTGCCTTCTTCACAATACACGGCAGTAAAGTTGCTTAAGTTACCAGGCGCAATAACAACACCGCCCGCATGCTTACCTGCATTACGCGCAGCACCTTCTAAAGGTTTAGCCAACTCAATGATACTGCGAACATCATCGTCATCTTCATAGGCTTGTTTTAAATCATCTTCTTTGAGTGCCTTTTCCAACGTCATCCCTAATTCAAATGGGATCAACTTCGCTACCCTATCCACTTGTCCATAAGGAAATCCTAGCACACGACCGACATCTCGTACGACAGCGCGCGCCGCCATCGTACCAAATGTGATAATTTGCGAGACTGAATCGCGACCGTATTTTTGCGCAACATATTCAATCACACGATCTCGCCCTTCCATACAAAAGTCGATATCAAAGTCAGGCATTGAAACTCGTTCAGGATTTAAAAAACGCTCAAAGAGCAAGTCATATCGTAGCGGATCTAAATCCGTAATCTTTAATGCATAAGCAACAATCGAACCGGCACCCGAACCACGACCCGGCCCAACTGGCACATCATTGTTTTTCGCCCATTGAATGAAATCAGCGACAATTAAAAAATAACCCGGGAACCCCATACGATTAATCACAGCTAATTCGGTTTTCAAACGATCATAGTAAGGTGCTTGCAATTCTTCAGGTATATTCAACTGAATCAATCGCTCTTTTAACCCTTCTGTTGACAAATCTTCTAAATAACTCTCGACCGTCATGCCTTGTGGAACAGGAAAATCAGGTAAAAACACTTCGCCTAAACTGAGTTTTGCATTGCAACGTTTAGCTATTTCTACGGTATTTTGCAACGCTTGCGGAATATCTGAGAATAGTGACCGCATCTCTTCACTGCTTCGCAAATATTGCTGCTGGCTATATCGTCGTGGGCGTTTGGGATCATTGAGTATGCGACCATCA